>CAXBRK010000017.1:0-28002 GCA_963978155.1 uncultured Phycisphaera sp.
TTGCCGGTCCGAGCTGCAGCCAGTGGCCCGGCGAGTTTGACGGCACCGGGGCCCAAACCAATCCAAGCATGGTCTCGTGCAGCAACCAGGACCGATGCCACCTGTGGAGAGGCCGGTGCGTGAGCAACCGCCTCAAAGCTTGCTTCCTCGGCGGCCGACAAGACTCGAGCCAGAGTCTCCACCGCCGCGATGGGGTGCGCTCCAACCGCAGATTCACCACTCAGCATCACCGCGTCCATCCCCGCCGCCACGCCATGGGCGGCGTCAGAAACTTCGGCCCGGGTGGGCACGGCATGTTCATGCATGGATTCGAACACTTGGGTGGCCAAGACGACCGGCTTCCCGACCCGCCGAGCAGATTGCACGATCCGGTGCTGGGCGGCTGGGACTTCAGGCAGATCAAGTTCGGCCCCAAGATCGCCTCGGGCAATCATGAGAGCATCTGCTGCAGATGCAATCTCGTCCAACCGGTCCATGGCCCGAACGGTTTCAATCTTTGCAATCAGCCTGGTTTCTGGCGGCACCTCAGAACGAACCCGCTGCACATCCTCGGCCGAGCACACGAACGAAATGGCAACCCAGTGGGGCTTGATCTCTCGGGCGAGCTCGCAACCACGAGCATCGGCGTCGGTAAAGCTGGGCAACGCCAGATCTGCACCAGGAAGACTGACGCCTTGACGGCCGCGGACTTCACCTGAGCGCCGAACCTCAAGAACTGCACGATCTGCGTCCACTTCGAGGACGTGACAACGCACGCGACCATCCACCATGGCCACCACATTCCCGACCCGCAAGCCCGCAAAGATCTCCTTTGGCAAGGGAAGTTCATCCCCTTCGGCAAGAGCTTCTGGACGGAGGACCACTTGGTCGTGACGGACCAGTGACCGCACGCCTTCAAAAGGACCCAACCGAATCTTGGGGCCGGGGAGGTCAAGCAACAACGCCGCACCGGCCGACAACGCACGTCGGCTTGCTTCACGATGCCATGAAACATCGCCGTGAGACAGGTTCACCCGAATGCAGTCGGCGCCGGCTTGAACAAGTTCAGGGGCCAGATCGGCGCTGGCCGGACCAATGGTGGCCAGGATGCGGGTGAGTCGACTCAAGGGTTGGCCACTTTCTGGTACTGGTCCAAGAAAAAGGAGGAGGCTCGGGCTTGCAAGGCAAGCGTTCCGGTGGATTCAAGATCCCACCAGCCCATCGATTCGAAACCATCGCGAAGCCAACCTGCCTTCACGGCTGACAAGGCCGCGGGATCATTGAGATCCGCCACCGTGTCGTTGGGCATCGGGATCGATGGCAACGCATCGAAGCGTTCGAGCATGAGACGCAACTCCGGATCTTCAACATCCGCCGCCATCACCACCGCATCAGAGGCGGGATAGGCTGGGTGCTCAACAATGGCCTGCCATGCTTCACGCAGTGCGCCGCGGTGGTCCATGGCCATAGACACGAACAACGGGACAATGAAGGCTCGGGCTGCGCGATTGGGATACGCCGCGGCCTTCCCCTCTGAAAAAGGGTCGACCTGATCGAGCATCCGGTCTCCAAGTTGCTCGTAGACCTCGGCCCGGATCGGCAGCCGACGAAGCGCGAACCTCTGGGGACCGTCAGGATCGCTGGGCGGCAACTGCCAAAGAGACTGGGCTTCCGCCGTAAGACAAAAGCGAATAAAACGCTTGGCCAGTTCTGGGTTCGGGGCGCCTCGGAGCAGCGAAATGGGATCGGCGTCCACAACAGTCTGACCGGCCGCATCCCGGTACTGGATGCGACCGGTGATGCCGGCGGCCTCCAACGCTGCAACTTGCGCTCGACCGTAGAAATCAATACACGGACCAATCGCGGCCTCACCGGCGCCCACATCACCTGGCACTCGAGTGGAAGATCCACTGACCGAACGAGCATTCGCAGCGGCCCGGCGAATGAGGGCCCACCCCCGCTTCCAGCCAAGATGTTCCAGAATCGACTGCAAGGCCGTGGTGACCGAACCACTCATGGCAGGATTCACAAAAGCGACGCGACCTCGCAATTTTGGGTGAGCCAACATGGACCAATCGGTGGGACGTGGGAGTTCACGCTGGGCAAACTCATCCTCATTCCAAATCAGCCCAAAGCTTGACAACGCAGTGCCGATCCAAAAAGAGTCCTCGTCGTACAGACGTCCATCCGCGATGGTGTCGGTGGGGAACCAGGCCGACAGCTCTTCCGGCGTGAAACCGTGGGGAACAGAAATGGTGGACTCAGGATCATCGGCCTCGGTGGGCTTGGCGAGGACACCGTGCTCATACGAACCGCCGCCGAACACCAAATCAATGTCACCCCCAAATGGAATGCCGGCCCCCGCCGCCGCCTTCCATTGGCTTTGCAACAACTTGCGGATTTCGCTGGTCCCCCCGGGGGTACTCCAAGCCACATGGGCATCCGTGCCGAACTCACGCTGGTGCCATTGGCTGAATCGCGAGCCAAGTTCAAACCGAATTTGCTCGTTGTGAGGCGTCATCACCACCACGCCAGGGCCGAGTTGAGATGAGGGGCTGGATCGCATGAATGCAGGCACCAGCAACAAGACAGCGACGCCCACAAGAAGAATCGTGCCGAACCTCTTCATAGAGATGCCACTTCCTGCAAAGATTGAATCAGCTCTTGCGCAGCTGCTACTGGATCTTCCGCGTAGATGATGCTGCGGCTGGCATTTACCAAGACCCCCATACCATCGACAAAGGCCTCGGCCACATCAGCAGCGCTGCCCCCTTGGGCACCGACACCTGGCATCAAAAACCACTGTTTGGGCATGCGTGCTCGAAGTTCGGCAATCTCTGCCGCATGGGTCGCGCCCACAACGGCCCCCAACCGGCTCCATGGGGACTCGGTGTCAAGGAAAGTCTCACCCAATTCCCGAACGATGTCCGCAACCGCATGGGCCACGGTTCGCCCGTCTTGAAGGGGAAGGGTCTGCAATGCCGTGCCACCCGGATTGCTTGTCCGAACCAAGGCGAAAGCAGCGCCTTGCTCGAGGAAAGGTTGCATGCCATCCGCTCCGAGATACGGGTTGATCGTGACCCAGTCGGCCGGAGCACTGGGGCGAGAGAAAGCAGAGGCGGCGTAATGTTCGCTGGAGACCCCGATGTCCCCCCGTTTGGCATCAAGAACCACAATCAAGCCAGCTTCGCGGGCATGCAAGGCCAGTTGGTCGCGCACCGCGATGCCGTCTGGGCCAAATCGTTCGTAGCAAGCCGACTGAATTTTGACCGCGGGCACGAGATCGGCCAGTTGATCGACGATCCGCAAACCAAAGTCTTGGATGACCTGAAGATCATCCCCAGCGGGCAGGCGATCGCGGACTGGGTCAATCCCGACACACAGCGGAGCACCGGTGCGGCGAACCGCGGATTCAAGCAAAGCTGGTTCTGGCATGAGAGCCTAGATGCTACCCCAGGGCGGTAAGATGTGAGGGCAATGGTGCCTCGTCATTTGGAGTTGGAACGCGATCATGGTCTTCGCATCGAATGGAGCGATGGGCGGTCGTCGTATCTCCCCGTTGCTTTGCTGCGAAAGATGAGCCCTTCTGCCGAGACCAAGAAGTTGCGGGAAGAAATGGCCAGCAACCCTTTGGCCGTGCTCCCCAGTTCTGGAGGCGGGCAACTTCGTGCGGAAGATGCCGAGCTCGTCGGGAATTACGCCCTGCGTATTCGCTTCTCCGATGGCCATGACACCGGGATCTACACCTGGGATTACCTGCTCCATCTGGTCGAGCCGACCGCACAGGAATCATCATGAGCACGCCGCGTGCGCTCTTGGTTGAAGACGCCACTTTCCACCGTGTCGACCCCCTCGCCATCGACCACATCAAAGCCGCTTTCGAAGCCGAAGGATGCCAAGCCCATGTGATCCGAGAGTCTGAGACGCTGACCTTTCAGCCCTCGACCTTTGACGTGATGGCCCGCCGAAAGCTCAAGGAACTGATCGAAGCCCCCTCGGACATCGCCGTCGCGGCCGGACCACATGCGCAAAAGCTCCTGAAGAAAGCACGGCGAAATTTTCGCCCATGGTGGCCGGAGGCGGAAGTGGAACCAGGGATCCCCATGCCCTTGGTGGGGACTCCCCGAGCGGTCCAGCATCCCCCCCAAGCGCTGGGGATCTGCAGCGAGAACTCCACCACGCAAAGGGCCGCCCAGCTGGTGGCCGAAGAGTTGGACCTGTTGCTGGTGGACCTGACGTCCCATCCCTCCCCCGCAGACATCAGCCTTCACTCAGGGCATGGAAGCCAGTCCCACTTGCACGCCTTGGATCTGATCCTCTGCGACCGACCCGCGGAAGATCTGCCTGCGCTGCGGGCCGCCCTGTGCGGTGTTGCCATTTTGGGCCCTGGGGTATGCAACGAAGAACCCTTCGATCCTGACGCCATTGACGCTTGGCGGTCGAAAAGTCGTCAACTGCTCGAAGACCCCGCACTTCGGCTGTCCCACGCTGAAGCATGGTCCACATCGCTGACCAAACGCCACGATCCCCGAACAATTGCCCAACGTCTGCTGGGAGGATTGCCCCTCCTGCAACCTAAGATGAACTGATGCCTTTGCCACGTATTGCCATCAGCCTTGGCGACCCCTTTGGGATAGGACCAGAGGTGGTGGTCGCCGCCTTGGCCGACCCATCGTTGCGTGGCTCGGCCCAGTGGGTCATTCATGGCAGCAGCCAACCCATGCTTGAAGCCGCGGAGAAGCGGAACATTGAGCCTTGGTGGTACCGAGTCGATGGTGACGGTGAACGGCAGGAGCACGGCTTTTCACATCCAGCCGTCTTGATCGATGAGCCCCTCCCAAGCAGCGGCCCCAGCCAACCGGGCCCCAGCGACATCGGAGGACACTTCAGCAAACAGTGGGTTGAACGTGCGGTGGCTGACACCCTGCGCCCCAGCGATCATGCTCGGCACGCGGATGCCATGGTGACCGCACCGATTGCCAAATCAAGCTGGAGAATGGCGGGGTACCAGTGGCCCGGGCACACCGAGTTGCTGGCCCATCGGTGTCAAGCAAAACCACACGCCATGGGGTTCGTGGCGGGACGACTGAAGATCGTGCTGGCCACGTGCCACCAGCCATTGGAAACGGTTTGCGAAACCCTCTCCATTGGACGCGTGCATGACTGCATTGGGCTCGGAGTTCAGTTTGCTCGTCAACTTGGCCTCTCCGCGCCACGGATCGCCGTGTGTGGGATCAACCCACATGCGGGAGAGGACGGCCTGCTTGGAGACGAAGAACATCGCATCATCCAGCCGGCCATCGAACTGGCTCAGAACCAATGGGGCCGTGACAGCGACACCCAGATCACCGGACCTTGGCCCGGAGATACCGTTTGGAAAAGCGCGCTCGCCGGAAGACATGATGTCGTGGTGGCGATGTACCACGATCAAGGATTGATCCCCGCCAAACTGGTGGCGCCCGAGGGTGCGGTCAATCTCACACTCGGTTTGCCCGTCGTCCGCACCAGTCCCGACCACGGCACGGCATTTGACATCGCGGGGCAAGGCAAAGCCGATGCGTCCAGCATGAAAAAAGCCATCGAACTGGCGCTCGATCTCATTCCAGTTGGAACCTCCCTATGAAATTCCTTGTTCTGTCTACTTCGTTGTCACCAAGCAGTCGATCCCGAATCTTGGCCCGAGCGGCCTTTGAACGGCTCCCGGAGTTTCACGAGTCGACCTGGATGGATCTGCAAACCGAAGGTCTTCCATTGTGTGATGGCGGCCCCGCCGCAGATGAGCGAGTGGATCGACTCCGCCGAGCAGTTGCGAGCTGTGATGGGATCCTCATCACCTTTGGGATCTACAACTACCTCGCACCAGCCGCCACCAAAAACGCCGTGGAATGGGCAGGGAGAGCCGCGTTTGAAGGCAAAGTGGTGGCTTTCGCGGCGGTCGGAGGTGGACCGGGATCCCTGCCGTGCGTTGCAAGCTTGACCACGCCGATGCTTTTGGACTTCGGGGCAGTGGTTTGCCCAAATTTTGTTTATACGACTGGGGGCAGCTTCGTCGATGATGCACTCGTCGATCCGGATGTCCAAGGACGGCTCGACGATTTCATTTCGGCTTGGACCACGCTGACCCAACGCGTGCGTGCTGGAGATCATCATGCCTGATACCGCCACCATGGAAGCCATCGTCAGTCTCTGCAAACGACGTGGCTTCATTTTTCCTGCCAGTGAAATCTATGGCGGCCTGAATGGATTCTGGGATTACGGGCCTCTTGGGACCGCCCTCAAGAACAACGTTCGCGACGCGTGGTGGCACGACATGGTCGAGTGTCCCCCAGATGGTCCCGATGGGCAGCCCGTCTCGATCGTCGGCCTTGATTCGTCCATCATCCAGAATCCTCGAGTGTGGGAAGCATCGGGTCACGTGGGCGGTTTCAACGACCCCATGGTGGACTGCCGTGAATCCAAAGCCCGGTACCGCGCGGACCACTTGGGCTTCTTGGGCCGAAAAGGGGACTCCACCGGACAGATTTTTGCCTTCGTCAGCGGCGACGATACTTCTTTGAGCAAAGCACGGAAGAAGTTGGAGAAGTACGTGAAAGCGGAACTCTCCGACGAAGAACTTGACGTCTGCGGCATCGAGTCCATGACTCCTGCTGAACTCGCCATCACCGTTGGCCCGGATGCCAAAGAAGCGGGCACATTGACCGAGCCGCGCCAATTCAACCTGATGTTCAAGACCTACGTCGGCGCACTGCAAGACGAGGACGCGGCCGCTTATCTGCGACCCGAAACCGCCCAAGGCATCTTCCTGAACTTCAAAAATGTGTGTGACACTTCGCGGGTTCGAGTGCCTTTCGGCATCGCCCAAATCGGGAAAGCGTTCCGAAACGAAGTCACGCCACGAAACTTCATTTTCCGTTCCCGGGAATTTGAACAGATGGAACTCGAATTCTTCTGCCACGGTGACGATGCACCAAAGTGGTATGAATTCTGGTGTGAAACCCGGAAGAACTGGTGGGGCACGATCGGAGTGCAAAGCGAGAATCTCTTGCTGCGGTCCCATGATGCCGATGAATTGGCCCACTACGCCAAAGATGGATGCGGCACGTTCGACGTGGAATACCGCTTCCCCTTCACCGCCCCAGGCTATGGAGAGTTGGAAGGTGTGGCCCACCGCTCGAATTTCGACCTCTCGCAACATGCCCAGCATGCCGGTGCGAAGTTGGAGTACTTCGACCAGGAACGGAACGAACGGTATCTCCCCCACGTCATCGAGCCCTCAGCCGGCCTGTCCCGGGGCGTTCTGGCGGTCCTGTGTGAGGCCTACACCGAAGACCCTGATCGTCCATCAGGCGTGTACATGAAGTTCCACCCTCGAGTGGCCCCCATCAAGGCTGGCATTTTCCCCTTGGTCAACAAAGACGGACTTCCAGAAATCGCCTCAGCCATACACCGCGAACTCCGTGGCAAATACCGCTTGGAGTACGACCCAAAGCAGTCCATCGGCAAACGCTACGCACGCATGGACGAAGCCGGCACGCCATTCTGCTTCACCGTCGACGCAGGAACGTTGGAAACTGGAAACGTCACCGTACGGCACCGGGACACGCTCGCCCAAGAGACCGTCAACAAGGATCAGATCGGCAAGTTCCTGGAGGATCAGCTCGGATGAAAACCTTCTTGGCCGTTTGCAGCTTGGCCGCCCTCTCGGGCTGCGCGAATCCATTTCTCGAGAACTACAGCGGCACGCGATTCCCTGCCACGGATCACGCGGTGATCCTGATGGAAGCCCCCGAAGACCAATCGCCCATCGGCCGAAGTGCATTCATCGCCACCCAAGTTCTTGGGGACGACGAAGCCCGCGCGGCCGCCCAAGAAGTTGGCGCGACCGCAGTGGTTTGGTCCAAAAGCTATTTGAACTCAACCACCGATCTGACAACGCGGGTGCAACCAGTGACGTCCAACACCACGACCACGATCGTGGGTGATGTCAATGCTCAGGTGACCACCACCCAAACCGACTACCAGTACATCCCGGAGACTCGGACGAACCACTGGTGGGAGTACGAGGCCGCGTTCTACCGCTTGCCCAAATAAGGAATTCGCTCAACGCAGGCCGTATTCCTTCAACTTGCGGTAGAGCGTCCTTTCGCCCAACCCAAGCAATTTGGCAGTCTGCTCGCGGTTCCCCTTGGTCAACGCGAGGGTTTGGCGTATGGCTTCTTTCTCGAGACGTGCCAGACCGATACCCGCCAACGAGCCGGCTTGCAGATCACCGGAGTCATCCTCGACATCAGCCGTCTGAATCTCTTGGGGCAAGCTTTGCAGGCCAAGATCCCCTTCTGCCATCACCACCATGCGCTGCACCGCGTTGGCCAGTTCACGCACGTTCCCCGGCCAGTCCCAGGCCACCAAACGAAGCATGGCAGCGTCATCGACCCGCGGGACAGGGCGGCCAATTTCAGAAGCCCACTTCCTTACAAAGTGACGAACCAGCAAAGGAATATCTTCACGACGCTGCCGCAGAGCTGGGATGTGGATCTCAGTGCCACGAATTCGGTAGTAAAGGTCCTCGCGAAAATTGCCGTCCTGGATGTCCTGCTTCAAGTCTCGATTGGTCGCGCTGACGAATCGAACGTTGGTTTCACGGGGGTCATTGGCCCCCAACCGGACAATCTCACCAGATTCCAGAACGCGGAGCAGACGGGATTGCATGCCCATCGGCATGTCGCCGATCTCATCGAGGAACAGGGTCCCCTTGTCCGCGTATTCAAAAACACCTTCACGATCACGCTCAGCCCCGGTGTACGCACCGCGCACATGCCCGAACAGTTCATCTTCGAGCAAACTTTCAGACTGACCCGCGGCATTGAAAGTGACATACCGCTGGGAGGCGCGTGGCGACATCACGTGGATGGCCGCGGCCACCAATTCTTTGCCTGTCCCAGATTCACCGGTAATCAAAACCGGAAGATTTGAAGCGGCGACCCGCCGAATCGACTCGATGACTTCGCGCATGCCTTGGGACTGGCCGACAATGCCGTGGAAATGATCCACCGCCTCGAGATCTTCTTTGAGCCCTTGGTTTTGCTGTCGCAGCTGTGAAGTTTCTGCGGCTCGCTGAACGAGGTTTCGAAACACATCCAGATCGAGGGGCTTTTCGATGAAGTCGTACGCCCCGCCCTGCAATGCTGCTTTCGCGGTCGCAACTTCGCCGTGCGCGGTGACCATGATGGTGGTGGCGTCCGGCTGGTGCTCTTGGGCCAAGCGGAGAACATCCAACCCGGCCGTTTCGGATTCCATCACCAAGTCCGTGACCACCACATCGAATGCGCCATGACGAAGCTCATCCACCGCCTCCGCCGCAGAGTGCACCATGGTGCAGATGTGGCCAGGTCGGCGCAGGGCATCAACCATGGTTTCAGCGTGCTCGACGTCGTCGTCTACCAAGAGAACTTGGGCTGGTTCCATGCCCAGATTCTACGATTTTGGCCACATGCACCCCTGATTCCTTCAGAATCTGCTTTTTTCGGACGGAGCGGCGTATTTGAGGGGCAGAGTTGCCTTGGACGCCAAGTTGGATCAAACTGGTGTCATGTTCCTGTCCACCCTTATCGTTTCGACCGCGTTGTCTCAGGGCAGCGATTCCGTCGAATGGTTCTTCTTCGACTTGGAAACCTATGGCGAGCCCGCAGAGTTCTTTAGCACCACGCCTATTCGACCGAACGGAGAAACCTACGACTACTTCTGGACTTTGATCTCGTTTGAGATTCAGCTCACCAACGACGAGACAGGATTTGTTTTTCCTTGGGAAGATATTTCTGGTGATCTGCCCGTCGAATACTTCGGTGGAGATGGCACCGTAGAGGGGCCCGCACGCTGCACCATCTTGGAACTGAACCCAACCTACCCCGAGCCACCCGAGGAACCTGAGATCACTGGGACCGTTGGCTTGGAGATCATGCCCGATGGACTCGGACGCTTCTATGCCCAAGACCTGACTTTCGGCGGATACCTCGGGTTCAGCCTGACTGGGTTGCGAGTTTCACTGGTGGCCAACATCACGGCCAATGGAGAAGCTGAACCCAACCCATACGACCTGAATGGCGACGGGGTTGTTGGCTTCGTGGATCTCACCCAATTGCTGTCCGCTTGGGGACAGCCATGCAACAGTTGTCCCGAAGACTTCGATGGCAACGGATCCGTTGGGTTCACCGACCTCACCGCCCTGCTCTCGAACTGGGAGTGACTTTTTCGCAGAACCATGACGTGAACCTCTCCGAAAGGAGAGTGTCTGTCCGATGCGCCCCTGAAGTTAGAATGGGTCAGGCATGAACACCAGTGCAATCTCCACCGGGCCCGAGCTCCCGGACAATCCGGCCGAATCGAAGGTGGATGACCCCCGCCTCTTGGCCAACCGAGACTTGTCGTGGCTCAGATTCCTCTCGCGGGTCCGCCTCCAAAGCTCTGACACCCGCCACCCCCTGCTGGATCGGGTTCGGTTTGCGGGAATCGCGACGGCCATCCTTGACGAATTTTTTATGAAGCGAATCGCGCTCATGCTCGAGCGTCTCGAAGAAGGTCGAGTCACCGCCTCACCGGACGACCTGCCCATTCGAGAGGTCCTCGAACGATCCTCCGAGCTGATTCGACAGGAACAATCTGAACTTGATCGCATCTGGTTTGAAGAACTGATCCCCAGCCTCAACACAGAAGGCGTGGCTGTTCTTGACTACGGTGACCTACCACCCACCGATCGACTGAGGGCCGACCAGTGGTTCGAACGTGAAGTGGAACCGGTGCTCACCCCACTTGCGGTTGATGAGGGGCACCCCTTCCCATTCATCAGCAATCTCTCCACGAGTTTGGGCGTTCTGGTTCGCGTCCCTGGTGAAAGCGTCAAACAATTTGCCCGAATCAAACTTCCAGATGGACTTCCACGCATGGTGCCCGTGCCCCACAACGGACCCATCGGACTCACCCACGACCCCAATCGGATTCGGTTTGTCCCGCTCTGGCAACTGGTCGAAGCCAATCTTGGGGCGGTCTTCCCAGGGATGGAAATTCTTGACAGCGCCCTGTTCCGTT
Organism: uncultured Phycisphaera sp.; assembly: GCA_963978155.1. Lineage (GTDB taxonomy): Bacteria > Planctomycetota > Phycisphaerae > Phycisphaerales > SM1A02 > UBA8653. The sequence continues at coordinate 11,062 of CAXBRK010000017.1, forward strand.
TGACTCGCGGCGCGGGACTCGAGACTGGCGAAGAAGATGATGATGAGCCGGACTTGATGTCAACGGTGGAGACCGAGTTGGCCCGCCGGAGGTTTGCGGGGCCAGTTCGGCTCGAAATGGAACCAGAATCCAGCCTTGAACTTCGTTCCTTGCTGCTGGATGAACTCGGACTGCCCGAAAGTGCGGTCATGGTGCGAACAAGTCCGTTCGAACCGGCCGCCTACCACCAATTGGCAGATCTACCCCGTTCTGATCTGCAACGCAAAAAATGGACGCCCACCGTTCCGCGCCGGTTGAGAGAAAGCTCCGACATGTTCTCGACCATCCGGGATGGCGACCTCTTCGTGCATCACCCCTACGAAAGCTTCCACGACTCCGTCGAGCGGTTCGTTAGCGATGCCGCTCAAGATGACAAAGTGGTGGCCATCAAACAAACGCTGTACCGAACCACCAGCGACTCTCCATTCATCGAAAGTTTGATCCACGCGGCGGAAGCCGGAAAACAAGTTGCCTGCCTGGTCGAACTTCGGGCCCGATTTGATGAACGCAACAATGTGGGATTGGCCCGTGTCCTTGAAAAACATGGCGTGCATGTGGCCTACGGCGTCGTGGGACTGAAGACCCACTGCAAACTTTCTCTGGTCATTCGACGGGAAGGCGACGGTCTTCGCCGGTATGCCCACGTCGGCACGGGCAACTACCACCCCGGCACGGCCCAGCTCTACACCGATTGCGGCATTTTGTCCTGCGACCCACGCCTGACCGAAGACGTGGCTGATGTCTTCAATTTTCTGACCGGCCGTTCACGAAAGAAGACTTTCAACGACATCTTGCTGGCGCCACAAACCATGAAGGCCACCTTCCTTCGTCTGATCAACGAAGAAGCAGAGCATGCCGCCAACGGAAAGCCGGCCCGAATCTGGGGCAAAATGAACCAACTTGAGGACCCGGAGATCATTCAGGCCCTCTACCGCGCTTCTCGAGCTGGAGTCCAAATACAGTTGATCGTCCGCGGGTTCTGCTTGCTTCGCCCCGGCATCCCCGGACTCAGCGACAACATCACCATCGTCAGTGTGATTGGGCGGTTCCTTGAGCACTCAAGAATTTTCCACTTCTCCGGCGGAAAGACAAACCCCTCCCAAGGGATGTGGTACTTGGGTAGTGCCGATTGGATGCGGCGGAACCTTGAAAACCGGGTGGAGGTCGTGACCCCCATCCGAGACGTGAACTGCATCAATCGCATGCGCGAGATCATGGAAGTTGGTTTTTCTGACGCGAGGAATGCCCACCTGATTCTCCCGGATGGGAACTCTGAACCCGTTTCAACCATCCATTCACCCATTGTGAAAGAAGCCGTCAACAAAGGCACATTTGGGACCCTTTGCGACCGTGCTCGGCGAGTCATTGAAAGCAGCGATCAGCCTCAACAACCGCTCTGGCCACTTCGCCGATCCGCACCTTCACGAACCGCAAACCGCCAACCCACCTCCAGCAAATCGTGGGATCAAGTCACCGAACGTGCGACTCGGATCATGCTCTCCCAACCTTGGCTTGATCAACGCGAGTTGGCCGAGGCCACCGGTCAGAGCGCTCGGGTTGTGAGTGCCCTGCAAAAGAAGGCCAAGGCCGCGGGGTGGATTCGGGTGCACCGGATCGGCCGGAGTGTGGTTTGGGAGATGCGACCGAGCGCCGCCACAGATCTCACTGCCCGTTGCACAGTTGTCCAAGGCCGAGGTTCATTTGGCAAACGGTGGCTTCAGATGCGTCTGCATGCTTGGCTGCAGGCAGGCAATGCCGAGGTTCAGCGAGGCCCCAAGAGCACAGATCCTCTTGAAGCTGTCCTGCCAGACGGCAGCGTTCGCCGCTGGATGATCCTGCCAACCCCCCGGATCGTGTCGTCTCTGGTCAAGGTGGACGCCGAAAATGACGGCACCACCACCGTGGTGCTGCCCACCCGGACCGAAGCCCGACGGACACAGACCAGACACGGGATCCAAGCCGTGAGCACTGACGAATTCATCCAAGGCACGCCCCCAACGCTGCTTGGGGGACACCTGGACTAACTCAGGCTGAAAGTCAAACGAAACCTCGGACGAAGGATCAGCCTTCGGTGTCCCGCCCTTCAAGTCGGGCTTTCAGTTGCACTTGCTCCCCGTCACGAACGACCGTGATGGCCACCACGTCACCGGGATCATGCTCGCGAAGCAGTTCCATCCAGCCTCGCACGTCTTCGACGGTGTTCTCATTCCAACCCACCAAAATATCACCGGCTTGGACACCTGCTATTTCAGCGGATCCACCTTCGGTGACACCACCGACAAGAATGCCGGTCAGATCCTCGTCGTAGGAATCAGGACGAATCCCGAATCGGACCCGGATGGACGCACGTCGGGGCGTGTCGTCGTTGGCACCCCGCCGACTCCCCCGCTCGGAACGAGGGATCCAAGAGGTTCGTTCCGGAAGGAGTGCGGCAGATTTGATGATGTCGGCGAAAAGACGAGTCATCTGCATGCCGGCGACAAAATTGATCTTGTCCGCAGTGTCGTCCGGGGTGTGGTAGTCATCATGGAAGTTCTCCGTGATCCCGAACAATGCAGGAATTTCTCGGCTCAAAAATGAGGTGTGGTCACTGGCTCCCGGAGAACGAGAGGGAAGCGTCACCTCAAGAGGGCAATCTTCAACCGCCGCTTCAATGATGGCTCGCAAGCCGACGCCGGTCTCGGCTCCGGCAACCTGAACTTTGCCATCGATCGCGCGGCCAATCATGTCAAAGTTGGTCATCAGGCTGACATCGGACAGCGGCCAGATGGGATCATCGACAAACGCACGGGAGCCGTTCAAGCCCGACTCCTCGGCACTAAAGCCAACAAAAAGGATGCTTCGTGCCGGCTGGTCTTCAGGCAAGTCGGCGTACGCCTGGGCCATGGACTTGGCAATCATGAGGATTCCCGCCGAGCCCGAGGCGTTGTCGTCCGCACCAGGATGCAACTGACCGGCGCCGCGTCGAGAACCAAAATCCCCTTTGCCCAAGTGATCAAGGTGCCCGCCAACCACAATGGCTTGTTGGGCAAGTTCACCCCGTCCGGGCAACAGTCCTACGACGTTTTCTCCCCATTGTTGCTGTTCCTCAATGGTTCCCTCCAAGGTGATCATGCCGTTGGTGAGGGCAATAGGGCCCGAGCCTTGGTCGGCCAGTTCACGGAACTCAGCCGCGCTGCGGCCATCAGTATCCAGAGCCTTCAGCAAGCGGTCTCCAGCTTCGATGGAGCACATGTAGATCGGGAAGCGTGAAGTCAGACGCTGGGTAGCCGCGATCATCGACTCGGAGCGATCATCACTGCAGTTTGGCGGATTGAGGATCACAATGGCAGCCGGGTTCCGGGAACCGACGGCTGCGATTTTGTTGGCAAAAGATGCATCACGCGACCAGCGGCGGCGCGACCATTGGCTCTCCCCATTTTCATCCATGGGTTCAAAGCGGAAGAAGACGGCCACTTTGCCGGTCAGATCAGTGTCATCGGTGAAGTTGGTGTAGTCACGATCTTCAACTTCGAGGCCGTAGCCGACAAAAACCGCTTGGCCCGCAAACCCATCCGTTCCCGCACCCATCCCAGTCAGCATGAAATCGGTGTCACCCTGGAACTCATCCAGTTCGCCGTTGACGACCGTGGCCATCGCTTGGCCCGATCGGATGAAGTCGGTGCCCAGAGAAAAGGGATGGCGATAGCCACCGGGGTGGCCAGTGCGTGGCTCAACCGCTGGCTGCAGCCCGACCGCACGGAGGTGGTGTTCAAAATAATCCTTGGCCCGTTCCATTCCGGGGGTTCCGGGGAGTCGCCCGTCCATCCACTGCGAGGACAAGACCACAATGTGTTCGTGGAACTCTCGGGTTTCGTCATCGACGGTGGCCAGAGCATCACGGATAGCACCGTCTTGCGCAAAGAGAGAAAGGGCGATCATGGACAATAAGGACATCGAATACTCCATCTCGCGGAAGCAACCTTCCACGGCTGAACGCACGAGCATAGCCTGTAGCGGTGCTGCCTTACGTCCTCAGTTTGTTCTTTGCTCTGCATCCGCAGGATGGACCGCATGCTGAGGTTGATCTCACGGTCGAAGATCGCAAAATTGCCTTGGTGGTCACCGCCAATTTGGCCTGGCTGGACGAATTGATGGAAATCCCTCGTGAACTTCCTGACAATCTCCACCCATCCGAAACAGGGAGTGCGGTAGAAGCCCTCCAGAATTTTCTCTTTGCAAAAGCAACCGTTGTCATTGACGGCGCACCGGCTTCCCACTGGACCAGTACGTCACCCATCGCCAATCACCCCGATCCCGCACTCCTGCCACTGTTCCCAAACGCAGGCATGCGAGGACTTCGAAAATGGCGCTTTGAGTTTCGCACCCAGCTCAGCCAGCCCGCCCAGCAAGTCACGCTGCGCTGGCATGACTTCGCCCCCGATCGCATCACCAACCCTCTGGACCCACCACCTCTCCCGGTCACTGGAGAGATTCAAGCCCAAGGACTGGTGGACCCCTTCATGCTTACCCCAGCGGAACCTGCATACACCTGGTCCCGATCCTCAGGTGGTCTTGGCGATCGCTTGGCAACCTATCCAACCCCAACCGCAGTGGTCAGGCCCACCTCGGTGGCACTGCGCTCTGGCTTCGGAGCGTCAATGGTGGGCACGCTGCTGCTGTGGCGGCGTTCAACGCGCCGCTTTCCCGTGGTGGCGGGCGTCAGCGTGTCGCTCGGCCTTGCCGTGGTCATGGTCCGGACACCCCACCGAGAACTCCCGTCCGAACAATTGTCCGCTGCGGCCACAGCACTGCATCTGAACATGTACCGGTCGTTTGATTACACCGATCGAGACACGGTGTACGACAGCTTGGCCTTGTCTGTCGATGGGAATCTATTGGATACGGTCTACGAAGAAATCTTCGCCTCCTTGGTGATGCGTGATGAGGGAGGCGCGGTTGCTCGAGTGACCAGCATCACCCACCACGATGTGACTCCCCAAGCCCCCACGCTCATCACGCAAGGAGGGACAACCCGTTGGAGTGCCAAGGTCCGGGTGCAATGGACGGTGCGTGGCCGGGTCACGCACTGGGGGCACTCCCACCAGCGAGCTGATCGATGGTCAGCCCTGTTTCAGTTGCAAGAAACTGACGACGGATGGCGGTTTACTGAGGGCGTGTTCGAAGAACGAGTCCCCGAGGATCTGGAGATTCCCGATGTCCTCTGAACCGGTCATCCTTCTGGAACAAGTCTTGGTGGAACGAGGCAACTTCTGCCTTGAGATCCCCAAACTCCGGGTGGACTCCGGGGAACGGGTCGGGATCGTCGCACCAAGTGGCCAAGGAAAGAGCACCCTGCTCATGATGCTGGCCGGATTGATCACACCCACCCGAGGTCACGTCTCGGTCAACGGTGTGGACCCTGCATTGCAGCCGCCTTTCTGGCGAGCCCAACACTTGGCCTGGATGGGCGCCGAGTTGGAGTTGCCCACCGATTTGCGGGTCCACGAACAGGTGTGCTTGGCGGCGCATCTCATGAAACGTCAGGCTCCGGCTCAAGACAGCATCAACACGGTGTTGAGCCGTGTTGGCCTGGACGGTTTCGAACAACGCACGATGGCTTCGCTCTCCACCGGGCAACAACAGCGCGTGGCCTTGGCCAGATTGCTTCTCCACCCCGCATCGCTGCGTCTGGCTGACGAGCCCACGGCTTCACTGGACAAAGGATGGTCAAACACATGCAGCGACTTGCTTCTTGCCCAGCCCGATCCGATCACCGTCTGCTTTGCAAGCCATGACCCCATTTTGATTGGTCGTGCCGACCGGATCATTACGCCGGAGGGCTCCGCGTTATGAGGGTGACATGGATCTTGGCAAAAACCCGATGGCGTGAACGCCCGGGAACTTTGCTGTTGTTGTCGCTCGCGATGGCTCTGGCCGCCGCAGTGCCCCTTGGCACCAACCGAGCAGTGCAACGGGAAGTGCAACACCTGCGACAACAAACCCAAGGCATCCCCCTGGTTGCGGGGGCGGGCGATGCCGGTCAAACCGATTTGGTTCTGGCCGCCCTTGACTTTGATCCGCGAAGCATTCCGACTGCCGGTTGGGGGCTTGTCGAGGCGGCAAGGCAAGACGTTCCCAACGGCGTCCTCCCGCTGCACCTTGGGCACAAAGCTTCTGGAGTGACTCTGGTGGGCACCGAGTCCGAAATCGCTTCCACGCTTGGGCTGCGATTGGCATCTGGTCGATGGTGCATCCGGCCCGGAGAGATCGTTGCTGGCGCGGGCACCCCTTCAGACCAGTTCTCGTTGGGACAGATTGTTGAATCTGAAGCGCCTCGAAAATTTGCCCTGCAGGCACCGCCCACCCAGCGGCTTCGGGTCGTTGGCCGATGCGAGCCGACAGGTTCAGCCGCCGATCAAGTGGCCTGGACCAACCTCACCACCGCGTGGGTCCTGGATGGGCTGTATCACGCTCATCAAACGGCGGCAAAAGAGCCAGAAAAGGCAACCGAGGGGCGACAAGTCTTGGCCCCAAACACGCCTTTGGTTCGAAACCTCTATGAACAAGACGGCTCGGGCCTGCACGCCCACGTGCCGAAAAGTGAACTTCCTCTTCATCTCCTGAGAATCACACCACAGGACCAGCGATCACGCACCATGGTCAGGACCAATCTGAAGCTGAGACATGGCGCGATGACCGCGGTCCCCGAGAAGGTTGCCGATGAACTGGCCGAATCCTTTGCCGCCCGAGCCAAACTGATTCAGCTTGCCGTGGTCGTCCCGGGTCTTGGCGTCAGTTTGCTGGCCTTGCTGGTGGTGTGGCTTGATTGGCAGAGAAGGCGAACCGAACACGCGGGGCTTCGGCGACTGGGAGCCAGCCAATGGATGCTCGTGGGCGCCTTTGTTTTGGAATTGCTGGGCACCCTCGTGATCAGCGTCCTTTTGGCCAGCGGATTGACCGCGGCTTTGTCGATTTTTGCGGCCCGCTGGGTCATGTGAAAGTTGTCCACAACAAGTGCACACCCCTCTCGGGATCATCAAGAAATGTAAACCTCTGACGCCATTGCAGTTCGACATAGACACGAAAGAAGCCGGCATTTCAGCCAACCTTCGGGCCAAATCGAAGCAAGAGCGAGCATTACATTGCCATTCACGGGACCCAAGGGGGGTTCCTTCCGGTGTTCGTTTGAGGGTGGATACATGCTTTTTGGATCACGATGGGCCGCAGCCTTTGCCTTGGTGGCTTCGCCAGCAATTTGGGCTGACTTTGAATCCGCAGAAATCACAGCCTTGGGTGGTATTCACCCAGACGGCATTCCGGTCTACCAGGTCATCGTCAATTTCGACGATGCCGAAGACACCGTCTTGGCCGTGGGCGGCAACGACGTCACCGGGACCGACTTGAACCTGAAGAGCAACGCCCCGCTCGCACAGAACCACCCTTTTGGTGTTTGGACGGATATCCCAGACGCACGAGCAGGAGAAGGTGATTCTTGGTTCGGTATCGGCGGCCAAGCGGACACCGCCTTCGATCCAGAACTCGGCGCCCCCGGAGACGAAGTGGTGAAGGATTGCGGCGCATCATGCACCGGGAACTCGGGCTACTTCGACATGGACCCCAGCACCCCAGCCAACGGGGGCAGGGTCATCTTGGCCCAAGTGGCAACACCGGGCGACTTTGAATTTACCGCCACGGTGTATTACCGCTCATCCGATGGCAGCAACCAATCGATGGACATTTTTGTCTCAACCGTCCAAGAGAACGGGGAATTCCTTCCCATCGAGGACACCGATTGCAACGACAATGGCATCTCGGATTGCGAAGAAATTTCATCGGGCTCCGACACTGATGTCGACTTTGATGGCCTCCCCGACTCATGCGAAGACGACTGTGACGACGATGGCATCACCGATCCAGTCCAGATCGACAACGGGGAGGAAGACTGCAACGAAAATGGCATTCCTGATTCCTGCGAAATCAGCGATGGGTCCGAAGAAGATTGCAACCAAAATGGACGCCCCGATTCTTGCGACTTTGCCGATGGCATTTTGCAAGACGACTTCACTTGGATCCCGGGGAACCCCTTCCCCGACATGGGCTCCAATGGCGTCCCCGACGAGTGCGAGTCGGACTGTGATGCGAACGGGGTTTTGGACCTCGATCAAATTGCCAGCTCACCCGAAGCCGACGCAAACGGCAACGGCATCCTCGACGTCTGTGAAACCGACTGCAACATGAACGGCATTGCGGACGATGTCGAAGTGGCGAATGGCACCGCACCGGACTTCAACAACAACGGCATCCCCGATGAATGTGACACCGATTGCGATGGAGACCTGTACCCAGACTGGTTTGAAATCCAATTCGGCACGGCGTCCGACTGTGACAGCAATGGCGTCCCGGACAACTGCCAGATCCTTGCGGACCCATCATTGGACTTGAACGGCAACACCTTCCTTGATTCCTGCGAAGTGGACTGCAACGACAATGGCACGTTCGACTATTGGGACATCTTTGAAGGCATCAGTGCCGACTGTGATGGCAATGACATCCCTGATGAGTGCGACATCGACAATGGCGACCAGCAAGATTGCCAACCCGACGGCATTCCTGACAGCTGTCAACTCGCCGATGGCACGTCGAACGACTGTGATGCAAACGCAGTCCCAGACGAGTGCGATCCAGATCTCGATGGAGACATGATTCCAGACGCCTGCGACGATGACATCGACGGAGACGGCTGCCCCAACTCTTCCGACGCCTGTCCATTGGACCCCAACGAGTGCTTTGACGCCGACATGGACGGCATCTGCGACAACGAAGATCCAGATGATGACAACGATGACATCCCAGATGAATGCGACATCGATAGCACTGGAGGCGTGGACTGCAACGACAACGGTGTCGATGACATCTGCGAACCGGACTGCAATGGCAACGGTGTGGCGGACGAATGTGACATCAGCACTGGCAGTGGCCCGGTTGAAGTCATCTTCGCCATTGACACCACCCGCTCCATGACCGAAGACGACATCCCCTTCCTCCAGGCCAACATCGATGAGCTCATTGCCTCAATCGACGGACCGGAGGATCGATCTGGCGTCTTGAACTTCAACGACGGCTACGTGAAAGTTGAAGCCGAACTCTCCGGATCCACCGAAGCCACAGCCCATGCCCTCATGAACCTCGATGGACCGTTCGGCCTTCCCGGATTCCGAGAAGCCTCAGACATTGCGGTCCGGCACGCCTGCGGTGGCAATCCACCCTGCGTACAGGGCCATGTCGGCGCGTTCGGTGACGCACAACGAATCGTGGTGCTCTTTACCGACAACCTGCCCGGCGGCTGCAACGGTCAGAAGCCAGTCCCCGTCGCCTTGGAACAAATGCTGAATGCTGCCCAATCAGCAGACGCATCGATCATTGCGGTACGCGGCTCGCTGTATGAGGGCGAAGATGACCCTTCAGAGTTCTTGGCCACTTTGGCGGACGAAACCAACGGGATCTTCATCGATCGTGGTGATGCTGATGTTGGCCTTGATATCGCGGCCGCCATCATGCAACTCCGCCCCGAAGGATCCATGGACTGCAACAACAACGGCGTTCCAGACGAATGCGACATCCTTGATCCCGCACTGGATTGCAACGACAACGACGTGGTCGACAGTTGCGAAATCGAAGAAGGAATCGCTCCAGATTGCAATGAGAACGGCATCCCTGACGCCTGCGATATTGCCTCCGGCTTCTCAACCGATTGCAATGGCAACCTGATCCCAGACTCGTGTGACATCACCATCGGAGATTCTGAGGACTGCAACGCCAACTTCATTCCAGACGAATGCGATGTTGCATTCGGCATTTCTAACGACTGCAACGGCAACGGCATCCCTGACGAGTGTGACGCCACCGACCCCATGATGGACTGCGATGCCAACGGTGTCCCTGACACCTGTGAACTTGGCAATCCCGTCACGGAATTCAATTCCGGCATCCGCAGCCTTCCATTGGGCGGTGACACCGGCATGGTGGTCCTGGGCGGCCTCAGCGTCAGTGGCCAAGACGCTGTGATCTCGATCGAAACCATGGCGGACGTGAACTCTGAAGCGGAGTACATCGATTTCGAGTTCGACGGCTACGCCATTCGGTTTGAAGGCGGCAACCCTGGGTGCGGCCTGAACCTCGATTCGTTTGTGATCCCCCAAGCGACTTGGAACGGCATTGCCTCTGATGGCGTGGCCGTGGTCATGGTCATGCCTTCAGAGCCTGTTGACGCCTGTGCCGGCAGCTTCAGAATCTTTGGCACGGTCTCGGGCAACGAGCGAGATTGCAACAACAACGGCGTTCTCGATGTTTGTGAAATCGAAAACGGAGACTTGCCGGACTGCAACACCAATGGCATTCCTGATGAGTGCGATATCGAGAGTGGTCTTTCGGAAGACTGCGACAACAACGAAGTTCCCGATGAGTGTCAATCCGACTGCGACCAAGACGGAACGATTGACGCCTGCGATTCCGATGATGACGGGGACACCATCCCTGACGAGTGCGACGCCGACTCCTGTGGAATGACCATGGAAGACTGCGACAACAATGGCATCTTCGACCAGTGTGACCCCGACTGCGATCAAGACGGCACCCCCGACGCTTGTGATCCTGATGTCGACGGCGATGGCATTCCGAATGAATGCGACGCCGACTCTTGCGGCACGACCATGGAAGACTGCGACGGCAACGGTGTCTTCGATGACTGTGATCCCGACTGTGATCAAGACGGCACCCCCGACGCCTGCGACACCGACGATGACGGCGATGGCATCCCCGACGAATGCGACGCAGACTCCTGCGGGATGACCATGGAAGACTGCGACAACAACGGCATCTTCGACGAGTGCGATCCCGACTGTGATCAGGACGGCACCCCCGACGCTTGCGACGACGATGACGATGGTGATGGCATTCCTGACGAATGCGATGCCGACTCCTGCGGCATGGTCATGGAAGATTGCGACGGAGATGGCGTCACCGATTCATGTGACGACGATGATGACGGGGACAACATCCCTGACGAGTGTGATGCCGACTCCTGTGGCTTCAAGGGCGTGGATTGCAATGGCAATGGCCTTGAAGATGCCTGCGAGCTCGACGATTTCTCCGATTGCGATGGCAATGGAGAACTTGACACCTGTCAGGTGGCGTTTGACCCCACCCAAGACTGCCAAGGCAACGGCATTCCTGACGTGTGCGATCTGGAGTCCGGTTTCTCGACCGACTGCAACGCGAACGGCATCCCCGACTCTTGCGACCTGGCCGACATGACCAGCCCCGATTGCAACGGGAACGCCATCCCTGATGAATGCGATATTGCCGAAGGCATCGAAGACGACTGTGACGTCAACGGTGTCCCCGACGTTTGCCAGCCCGATCAAGACAGCGACGGCACCATTGATGCATGTGATGAAGATGTGGATGGTGACGGGATAGAAAACGAATGCGATCCTGAATTCACCGGAGAGCCCGATTGCGATGGCAACGGCGTGATCGATACCTGCGATCTTGATGACGGCCTGTTTGAAGATTGCAACGCCAACGGAGTACCGGACTTATGTGACATCGCCAATGGCACTTCGGTCGACCTTGACCTCGACGGCATCCCCGACGAGTGCGATTGTGTCGGTGATGCCAACGGCGATCTCATTGTGAATCTCGCCGACATCCTGTTCGTCCTCAACCAGTACGGACCGTGCGCTGGCTGCCTTGGCGACCTCAACGACGATGATCAGGTAAACTTCTCGGACCTGACGTTGGTCTTGGCCAACTGGGGCAACGACTGTCGCCCCTAACCAACAATCGCTGCATGCAGCGTGACCGTCACCGCTGGGCTTGATCCCGGCCAAACACTACGGTCCCAATTTTGCCCCCCCACGCCGCCCCGATGCCTCGCGCTCGGGGTGGCATTTTTTATGGCTTCACCGCGTAGAATTGCCCCTTCTGAGGAGTTCGAATTATGGAATGTGGCATTGTTGGTCTGCCCAACGTTGGCAAAAGCACCCTCTTCAACGCGCTGACCGCCGCTGGGATCGAAGCCGCGAACTATCCGTTCTGCACCATCGAACCAAACGTCGGCATTGTTGAAGTCCCTGACCCCCGGCTGGCTCGCATTGAAGCCAAGATTCCCACCCAAAAAGTGATCCCCGCCGCCGTTCGCCTGGTCGACATTGCGGGCATCGTCAAAGGGGCCAGTGAGGGCGAAGGGCTCGGGAACAAATTCCTGTCGCACATCCGCGAAGTGGACGCCATCCTGCACGTTGTCCGGTGCTTCGAAGATGCTGACATCACCCATGTGGATGGAAGCGTGGACCCCGTACGCGATGCGGACGTGATTGAAACCGAACTCATCTTGGCCGACCTCTCCGTGTGCGAGAACGGGGTCGACAAAGCCCGGCGTCAAGCACGAACCGGAGACAAAGAGTGGGCCGCACGCTTGGAACTTCTGCAGCGCTGCCAAGCTCATTTGGAAGCCGCTCAGCCCATCCGAGGAATGGAACTGACCGAAGATGAAGAACGCACCCTTCGCGGCTACGGCTTTATCACCGCCAAACGGGTGATCTTCATTGCCAACGTTGACGAATCAGGTCTGGCTGAAGACTCGCCGCCGGCTGCTGCCCTTCGCGATCACGCCAACAACACCGGGGCTGGCATGGTCAAAGTGTGCGCGAAGATTGAGAGTGAACTCGCCGAACTTGACGACGAAACCAAAGCTGAAATGCTGGCTGATCTTGGCATGGATGAACCCGCCCTCCACAAGGTCACGCGTGCGGCCTACGCCCTGCTCGGCCTGCAGAGTTACTTCACCGCCGGAGAGAAGGAAATCAGGGCCTGGACCATTCCGATCGGAGCCACCGCCCCCCAAGCCGCCGGCGTCATTCACACCGACTTTGAACGCGGATTCATCCGTGCCGAATGTTTCAGTTTGGACGACCTCGAACTTCATGACCACGAAAAGGGCATTCGGGAAGCTGGCAAACTCCGAAGCGAAGGAAAAACCTACGTGGTGTCAGACGGCGACATCATCCACTTCCTCTTCAATGTCTGAAGATCCCAGCGCCAGACATCCGATGCATCCACTGTGAATGTGTTCAACCACATTGCCGGCGGTGTGCTCATGGGTTTGGCCAACTTGGTCCCGGGTATTTCTGGGGGCACCATGCTCCTTGCGGCGGGCGTGTACCGATCGCTGATCGATGCGGTGGGTCAACTTTGCCGCCTCAACATCACCAAGCGAAGCCTGGCCCCCGTGGTGTGGATCGCCATTCCGGCGGCCGTGACCATCGTCAGCCTGGCTGGCACCGTCAGTGGTCTGGTCCAGAACCACCGACCGCTTGCCTACGCGACCTTCATTGGACTCACCCTCGGTGGGGTGCCCCTCCTCCTTCGCCAACTGCCAAAGTGGACCGCCGGAGCAAAAGGCGGAGTGGTCTTCGGCGTCATGGCGATGGGCGGCCTGGCCATCCTTGAGAGCGCAGGAGGATTTGCCACCACCAGTGGATGGGTCATGGCGGCGTTGGCTGGAATGCTCGGTGGTGCCTCCATGATCCTGCCCGGGCTTTCGGGAGGGTTTGTCCTGCTGTTGTTGGGACAGTACGTGGTGATTCTCAGCGCAATCGACGCGTTCAAAGACGGCATCAAACTGGGCAGCGTGAACGCACTGATGCCTCCCCTTCAAACCCTGCTGCCTTTTGGAGTTGGCTTTGCCCTCGGGATCGCCGTGACGGCCGTCATCATGCGGACGTTGCTCCACAAACATGAATCGGCGACGACCGGGGTCTTGCTTGGGTTGCTCTTGGGGGCGGTGCTTGGCCTCTGGCCGTTCCGAGTTGGGGTCCCCCCACAAGTTGGGGATGTGATTCGAGGGCAAACCCTCACCACTGTCGAGCAACGGGATGAAGTCAAACCCAAGTATTGGCGCACGGAAGCTTTTACCCCGAATCCCCAAGAAGTCGTGATGGCAACGATGGCTGCGGCCATTGGCTTTGGAACTGCATTGGGTGTCGGGCGCTTGGATCGACAGCCGGAACCAACCCACCCCGATTCCTAGCCCAAACATCGCTCCAACAGAACCAAAAGGGAATTCCGCCCGTACTATCCGTGTACGGAGACTTCCCCATGAATCGCATTGTTGCCGCTGTTTTGCTCTTCACCACCATGGCCTCAGGACAATTCTGGGGGAATGACGGCTTCCCAGAGGTGATGAATTGGGATCGATTCCGTGCGCTCACGGAGCAATTGGGCCTCAGCCAAGCCCAAGTCAACGGCCTTCTTCCCGCCCACGACGCCTATGTGAAGGCCTTTCGTGAGATCATCGAAGACGACTTCGCCGACTTTGTCGAAGAAGACGACAACGACGGAAAGTACCAATGGGCGAGTGCTGATTCAGAACTCGCTGCTTCATTCCGCAGCCGACGCTCCAAGTACCGCAATCTGTGCGACGAGTTGGAAGAAGCAGAAGACGAACTCTTCGATTTGGCCTACGCCTACCTCACCGAAAGCCAGCGTTTGCAACTTGAGGACGTACGAGGACGACGAGAACGAGAACGGCTCCGGGCCCAGACTTGGCCGGGCTTCGAATGGAACTTTGGCGGTGCGATGAGCATTGAAGCCCAAGACCTCTTGGTCTTCTCCGACCTCGATATCACTGAAGCCATGGAACTTGCGGCCGCCCAGCACGGGAAGACGCAAACGAATGCCATCCGAACCTACCGAAGAGAACGACTGGACGCCATTCAGGATCGACTCGATCGTGAACAAGCCAAACCCAACTTTGATGCCATGGTGGATCCGGCGATCACCGAGCGTCTTGGCCAGATTAAAAGGGAGCTTGGTGGCAAAGGCGGGAAAGGCGGCGGCAAAGGTGGCGGAGGCAAAGGCGGCGGAAGCAGAGCAGCCCGCCCTGATCTGTCCGAAGAAGAAATTGAAGATCTGAAGGCCGAATTTGCCATGCTTCAGGAAGAATTTGAAGCCCAGATGGCCGCCTCCGAAGAGTCGATGTTCGAAGGCGTGTGGGATTTCAGCAAGTCCGACGACGTGCGCAAGAAAGCAGACCAAGCCATCGCGCGATCCCTGAAATCTTTTGTGCAGAGCGTCCTCTCCAACCTCGACACCAACGACGGATATCGGTTCCGCCTGCGAGTCCTCCGGCAGATGTATCCCGGCGTCAACCAGCCTTCGGCCGACCCACTGTTTGCCCGGCGTATCAATGAAGCGGAAAAGGAAGACAACACTGCGCTGGCGGCTGAACTGACCGAGGAACGTCTGGGCTTCAGAGAAGGCATGAACAACATCTGGGACCGCCTGATCGACGCTCTGGATGATGATGACGAATTCGACATGCAAGACATGCTGAAGCTCTCTGGTTTTGAGGAAGACTCTGGAGACAAGGGAGGCAAGGGAGGCAAAGGCGGAAAGGGTGGCAAGGGGAGCAAAAGCGAACCTCAGAAATCCCCCCGCGACCAAGCGTTTGCAGACGCCCGAGCCTACGACCGAAAATTTACCGACGAGCTTCTCCCCGAGGGAGGAGCCGAAGGACGAGCCGAGATGGTCATCGACCGCAGTGGCGGGGCCGGGAATATTCTGATCAGTGTCTCGGGCGCTGATGGTCCAGAGTCCATCCAGTTCAGCGATGGCGCCATGATGATCGTCGAGAACGGCCAAGAGTACGAAGTGCCCATGGATGGCCCCATGGCCATCGGAATGGATATCGCCGGAGAAATGTTCGGCAGCCGAGGCGTCCTTCTCCCCCTTGACACCCCCAGCATCCGAGAGCTTGCCGGAGTCTCCGAGGAAGACCAAGGTCTGTTGGACGCCATCATTGATGACTACCGGCTGTCCTGTGCGGACAACTTGCCTGAGCGAGAGATCATCGAGTTCTCTGAAGACGACCCCATGTCCATGATGAACATGATGGCCGACAGTGAAAACCGCCGCCGCGAGCGCAACCAAGCCATCCGGTCCGCCGACGAACTCCTGTTCAGCACCTTGTCGGCATTGTTCCCCGAACGCTCCGCCGCCATTTCCTCCTTTGATATCACAAGGCAACGGGAGTGGCTGATGGCGCGCATTGGATCCGGTGGCATGGAGGGCATCGCCCTGATGTTCATGGGATCCGGTTCAGGCGAAGGTTGGAAGGTCGATCTGCGAGCATTGGCCACCGAGAACAACTGGACCCCCGAAGATCCAGCCGCCTTCCGCACCGCGCTTGAAGCGTGGGAGCAAAGCATTCTGGCACCGCTCGAAGAGTTGGCCGATCACCGTGAATCGGGCATGAGCATGACCGACATGATCGGCATGAGCATGGGTGGCAGCGAGTCGGATGAAGACATCGATCCCATGAAAATGATGAACGACATGATGGCCCGCCAGCAAAAGCGAAGCGAATTGATCGACACTGCCAACGAAATCACCGATGACGCGGCCGGCGCTCTGTCCCTTTTGCTCCCCCTGGACGAGTCCGATGCTTTTGATTTGTCCTATGGCTTGGCCGCCGTCCCGATGATCGGCCGAGACCCTGATCTCTTGGACCCGGCCTTTGAAAAAGCCCTCACGCTGGACTCCCTCCGTATGGAGCAACGTGAAGCCCTCGCGGGATTGGCCGCCGATTACCGCTCATCTCTTCGTGAAGTGAACCAACAGATGCTCGGCATGCACCGACGCATGCCCGACATCGACATGGGCGGCATGTTCGGAGCCATGATGGCCTTTGGCGACACCGCCGACCAAGGGGATGCCCAGAAGATGCAAGAGCAATTCGAGTTGCAGCAGAACCTGCAGAAGCAAATCGATCGCTTGCGGTCCGAACGCAAAGACCTCCACCAGAAGACCCGAGAACAACTCAAAGGCCTGCTGGACCAAGACCAAATCACCCGTGGT
>CAXBRK010000018.1:0-26901 GCA_963978155.1 uncultured Phycisphaera sp.
CTGCGCGGAGCGGAAGATCGGCAGGGTCGGTGTCAGAAGGGTCGGCGCGTCCTTTGCCCAACTTCAGCATGATCACACCACCGATCCCCAATGCGGCCAACACCGGTACGGGTTGGAAAAGCGTCGCTTCGATGGTGTCGTCCAGAAGGGGCCCCAAGATGGCAGCCGGTGCGAAGGCGATCAGCAAACGCACCAGAAGTCGCCGCCCTTCGGGGTCCTGACCGATCAAACCTTGGACCATCCCCAGCACCCGCACCCGGTACAAGCCGAGTACCGCCAGGATGGCGCCCCCTTGAATCACAATGTTAAAGGCATCGATTCCGGCTCCATCCAAACCCAACAGGGCCGAAGTCAAGATGAGGTGGCCCGTGCTCGAAACCGGCAGGTATTCCGTGATGCCTTCAACCAATCCCAAAATGGCGGCGTCCAACAAAGTCATGCGTCGTTCTCCAGCCAAGGCATGGTCTGGCGAACCTTCGCGCTGGCGGCTTCAATGGCATGGTTGTCGTGGGTTGACCTTTTGCCGTTGAACCAAGGGTGCCCAGCTTCGGCATCTTCGGCAAAGCGTTGGGCGAAGGCGCCACTTTGGATGTCTTGGAGGAGACCTTGGAGTTGGCCTCGAAGTTCTTTGGAATCCAACCGCTCCGCGGCCACGAACGCACCGAATTCCGCCGTGTTGCTGATGGCTTTGTGCATGGCGGCAGGGCCCTGGGCGTACAGCAAATCCACCACCTGTTTCAGTTCGTGGATGCACTCGATGTAGGCGACTTCATCGGAGTAGCCCGCATCTTGCAATGTTTCGAATGAGGCCCGCATCAGTGCCAAGATGCCACCACACAGGATGGCTTGTTCGCCAAAGAGATCGGTTTCGCATTCCTCGGCAAACGAAGAAGGGATCAACGCCGCCCGTGTGCAGCCGATCCCGGTTCCCCAGCGGCGGAGGTGCAACTCGGCGTCGGCCTCACCGGTTTGATGGACGCCCACCAAGGCGGGAATGCCTTGGCCTTTGACAAAGCGGTTGCGGAGGGTGGGCCCAGGTCCTTTCGGGGCCACCAGGATGACGCCCAAATCCGCACGGGGCGCCAACCGTTTGTGGTGAATGGAAAAGCCATGGATAAAGCCCACCGAGCACCCGTGGGGCACGTGGACTTCAAGCTCTGCCCAGACCGAGCCGTGGACTTCATCTGGCAACGCCATGATCACCAGTTCCGCCGTGGTCACTGCGGCCTCGAAGCTGACTGGCTGGAAGCCATCGGCTTCCGCAAGACGAGCACCGGGTCCGCTCCGAGCGCCCACCGTGACGGTGGCGCCAGCATCCCGCAAATTCAACGCATGGGCTCTTCCTTGATTGCCGTAGCCCAAGACGGCGACTCGGAATCCGGTGGGATCGGCATCTGGAGAGCTAGAAGGGGGTGGCATGAGACGGATGCTACTGGCAGAGCCGGCTTCTTCGCCGCAATTCAGATTCGAGTCCAAATGAACCGATAGAACATACGGAGGCTTTTGGATGGCCAGCACGATCATGGAACAACGACGCTTCACCCGCTACCGACTGCAGGCCGGCTTCACTGGCATCACCGCCACGACGGAAGACGGGCGTCGAATTGATGGCCACGCCCACGACCTGTGTGAGGGCGGCGTCCAGATTGAAATCGATGACAGCGTTCGCGACCACGAGCGACTGGAAGTCGAAATTGAACTTCCCGGTGCCACCGTGGCCCGTTCACCAGCGCGGGTTGCCTGGCGTGATGAAGAAACCGGTCGAATTGGCCTTCGATTTGAGTCCTTGGCGCCAAGCGAGCATGCTCGGATTTGTCGCTGGCTTGGCACCGCGACCCCGGTCTGGTGAAGCCAACCCCCATTATTCTGATCGGTCTTCGTGCCGCTGGAAAGACCACACTGGGCCGTGAGCTTGCCGAGGGTCTCCAGGTTGCGTTTGAGGATCTTGACGACCTCGCGCTGACCCAGTCGGGGGCCGCATCGGTTGCTGAGGTCTTTGCCCAGTCTGGTGAACCAACTTGGAGACGCGCCGAGCAAGAAGCATTCGCCCTTTGGCTGGCATCACCTTCTGCGGTACTGGCTTGTGGCGGGGGCGCGCCTTGTATCCCAGAGGTTCGAGCGTCCATGCAGGGCAGCGGAGCCTGTGTGGTGTACTTGCATGCCGGGGTGGACGCGTTGGTTGCCCGGCGCGAACGCCAAGATCGAGATCGTCCGGCTCTCTTTGGTGCCGGTGGACTCCGTGAAGAGGTGGTCCGAACCTACGCCGAGCGTGATCCGGTCTTCCGCGATTTGGCTCGACACATTGTCGAAGTCGATGTCCAACAACCGAGCGACAGTCTGACGTCGCTGACGACGATCTTCAAAGAAGAGTGCCTTGGAGATGGGCCCACGACGTAAAGACAGTGGGGGAGGGGATACTCTCGTAGGAGTGGTGGGTGCTTCGGGCGTTCGGCCGACGGCTGTGAAATCAGTCGTTGATCAAACGGCGTCCGATGCGACGGCGGGCGTTCAAGATCTTGCGACCCGACTTGGTCTTCATCCGGGCTCGGAAGCCACATTGGCGGACCCGCTTGATCTTGCTCACGCGTTTTGGATAGTGGATCGTCATCGGTGCACTCCATCCCCTGAGTGGGGAAAGGACAAGGTTAGCAGATCTCGAGGCTCTGGGCAAGTTTGCCCGTCCCTTGCCTGCCGGGTGGCCTGAATTGGATGTCTCGCGAAATCTGGGCTTCTGCCTCGAATTTGGTGGCCTGATGGCTCAGGGGTGGCATAATTCGATCAACCCGCGGGAGCGCCGCCCCGATCCGTAGGTCTTCCCCTCGTCCGGAGGGCCTTCCGATCCGTTCGCTGCTCCCCAGACAAGCAAGGAGTCCTGATGGACGACACGGAACGGCTCGAACGGGCCCAGGAAGCACTGGGCTACACCTTTCAACATCCTGAAATTCTCTACCAGTCGTTGCGGCACCCCTCCAGCACCGACCAACGACTCGACTCTTGCGAACGGATGGAGTTCCTTGGCGATGCCATCTTGGGCATGGTGGTGGTGGATTACCTGTACCGCACATTTGGGTCCATGGAAGAAGGTGAGATGACCAAAATCAAAAGCGCGGTGGTCAGCCGAGCGTCCTGCGCGGTCGTGGCGGCTCGAGTGGGACTTGGCGAGCTTGTGATTTTGGGCAAAGGCATGATTGGTCGGCGTGAGTTGCCCCAGTCGGTGTTGGCCAGTGTGTACGAGTCGGTGGTGGGCGCGCTGTACCTCGATGGAGGGTTGGAACCAGCCAAGGCATTCATTCTGCGTGACATGGAAGACCGGATCCGCCGAGCCGATCGAAGCGGGCACCAATCCAACTTCAAGAGTGTGTTGCAACAGGTGGCCGTGCAGCGTGAGCTGGGCGTGCCGACCTATCACGTGCTCGATGAAAAAGGACCAGACCACGCCAAGTGCTTTGAGGTGTGTGTCGAACTTGGTGGCGATCGATTCCCGTCATGCTGGGCGGCCAGCAAGAAGCAGGCGGAGCAAGATGCAGCGCTCGAGGCCTTGCATGATTTGGGTTTGGCGTACCGCGGGGAACGCGATGAGGTGCTGATTCGCTTGAATCCGGTGGAGTAAGCCTCACCACACCTGCGAAAGCATGATGCCGGTCAACAAGCCCAACGACCATGCCACCAGAGCACCCCAAAAGGCTCGGCGGCTGGGAGCCGTTGGCGTTGCAGGGAGCACCTTGGGTTCAGGAACAGCGGCGTACGCCTGCAACTGCGCTGCGATCAGGCGGGCCGCGTTGGCCCGGCGGACAGATTCCGGCGTGTGAAGCCGGGGTCGCGGATCGGTGGTCAGTCGAAGATCAGGGGGCACACCAAAGCATCGACAAGCCTCGGAGGGGGCTTCATGGAATGCGGAGGTCTCCGCCGTCCCCAGCGAAAAAAAAGACCGTTTATGCCGGTGGTTCTGGTTGCAAGGCTTCCAGCAGGGCGGTTCGGACGAAGCGGCCGTGGCGGACGGTTTCCCACCAGCCTGCTCGGGGGTCGTGGTCGGTGGCAGGATCGATCTCACGTCGACGGGGCAGCGGGTGCAGCACCACGGCATGCTCGGGAAGTCGGGCCATGCGATTGGGGGTCAAGCGAAGCGACTCCAATTCTTCCTCGTGCTTCTGGGCATCACCTCCGCCGTACTCGTCTTGCAGGCGCTGGAGATACACCGCATCCGCGTCGGTCAACGCTTCGTCCAAGTCGCGGCAGACTTCGAAGGTCCGTCCCATGGCTTCAAGGGCTTGCAGCCGGCACGCGGAAGGTCCGAGGCCTGCGATGGGCACAAACACAAACGTCAGATGCCGCCAGCCCAAAAGAACATCGAGCAAAGAATTGACCGTTCGTGACCGTTGCAGATCGCCCACGAAGATAATTTTTTTCCGTCCGCCGGCCGGATCGAGAACACCCCGGCGGTGCAGCGTGGCGACATCAATCAAAGATTGGGTTGGATGTTCCGAAGGTCCGCTGCCGGCGTTTACCACAATTGGCGGTTGGGGCAGAGCGGCGGAGGAGCGTACAAACTCCAGCAAAGCGTCGTGGTCCGGTTGGCGCAGGATGACCAACTCGGAAAGTTCTGCGATGGTTCGCAGCCCGTCTTCGAGGGACTCCCCTTTTTCAAAGGAAGTCGTGCTCATGTCACGCAAATCGGCGGTGTGGTATCCCAGAGCGCCCGCGGCATGGGCGAACGACAAATACGTTCGGGTGGACGGTTGTTGAAACAGCAGGGTTGCCGATGAGGCGGGAGCGACGGAGACGGGTGGAGCGCCTTTGGCGAGAGCTTCGGCCCGGTCCAAGATGGGCAAAATGGTCTCTGGGACCAACTGTCTGGCCTCCACAAAAGCGCGGAGGGTGCCGTTGGGGCGGCGAACTTCAGGGCAGGGGTCCATGGACATGGAAGCGCATCCGGAGGGACTCGAACCCCCAACCTGCTGGTTCGAAGCCAGCTGCTCTATCCAATTGAGCTACGGATGCGGAATGCGAATGCGGAGTCTACCCCGGGTGCGGGGTAGGATGGGAGGATTCATGGAACGTCCCCTCCGTAATGTGGCCATCATCGCTCACGTCGATCATGGCAAGACCACCTTGGTGGATGCGATTTTGGCCCAAACTGGGGTCAGGTCCGCCAAGGACGCCACCTGCGTCATGGATTCCAACCCGTTGGAGCGTGAACGCGGAATCACCATTTTGGCCAAAAATTGTGCCGTGGACTACGTCCCCGAGGCCGGGCCTCACGCTGGCCAACCCGTCCGGATCAACATTCTGGATACCCCAGGTCACGCCGACTTCGGCGGAGAGGTGGAGCGGGTGCTTCGTATGGCGGATGGTGCCTTCCTCTTGGTGGATGCCCATGAAGGACCGATGCCCCAAACGCGCTTCGTCTTGGAGAAGGCTCTGGGGCTCGGTTTGCGTTTGGTGGTGGTTATCAACAAGTGCGATCGCCCGGATGCCGATCCCGATCGGGTTCTCAATGAAGTCTTTGATTTGCTGGTGGCGTTGGGCGCCGACGACGAGACACTCGACTTCCCCGTGCTCTACGCGTCGGGTCGAGATGGGTGGGCGGGAGATTCCCCCGAAGACAACCAGCGTGGTGTGGTTCCTTTGTTGAACCAAGTCCTTGATCGCGTGCCCGCGCCATCTTGTGATCCCGAGGGACCGCTGCAACTGCTGGTGACCAACTTGGACTGGTCGGAGTACACCGGTCGGATTGCGGTCGGGCGAATCGAACGTGGGGTGGTGAAGCCTGGGTCTGATGTTTCGATCTGTGCCGCAGATGGCATCAAAAAAGGTCGGGTTCTGAAAGCGCTCCGCTTTGCCGGGTTGGGCAAGTCCGAAGCCGAAATGGTGGAAGCAGGGGATTTGGTGGCCATCGAAGGCATCGATGCCATCGAGATCGGAGACACCATCTGTGCCCCGGGGGAGGAAGAGGCGCTCGACCGGGTGACGGTGGACGAACCAACCTTGCACATGACGTTCCGGATCAACGATTCTCCCTTCTGCGGCCGGGAAGGAAAGTATCTGACCAGTCGACAGATTCGAGAGCGGCTGCACCGTGAAATGCGACTGAATGTCGCGCTGCGAGTACAAGACGGCGCCACTCCGGATGAATTCCACGTCTCCGGCCGGGGCTTGCTGCACCTTGGCGTCTTGATTGAGAACATGCGGCGCGAGGGATACGAGATGTCGGTGGGCCGCCCACAAGTGGTGCGACGAAAGACCGAAACCGGTTTCCAAGAGCCTTGGGAACAGCTGATGCTGGATGTGTCGAACGAAGGCATGGGTTCAGTGATGGAACTGTTGGGCAACCGAGCGGCGATCGTGCAGTCGGTGGACCCCATCGCGGATCGAGTTCGAATTACCGCCGAGATTCCCGCCCGGCAGTTGATTGGGCTTCGCTCCCGGATGCTGACCGCAACCCAAGGCGAAGCGATCCTGCAGCACTCGTTCTTGCGGTGGGACGACGCCCGCGAAGACACTCGAGGCCGGGTCAATGGGGTCTTGGTTGCCAGTGAGCCTGGGAAGGTGACTTTCCATGCGGCGGAGCAACTCTGCCAGCGGGGCATTTTGTTCCATGAGCCAGGAGACGAGGTGTACGAAGGTCAGATTGTCGGAGAAAACGCCCGCGACAATGATCTCACGGTGAACATTGTGAAAGCCAAGGCGTTCTCGAACGTGCGGGAAAACAAAGACGCCACCGTGGTGCTGAAGGCTTCTCGCAAGATGACGCTTGAAGAAATGCTTGAGTATTGCGAACGCGATGAGTTGGTGGAAGTGACTCCCGAATCCCTTCGGCTTCGCAAAAAGTTGTTGAAGGAAGCAGAGCGGCGGCGGGAAGCTCGTCAGGAGGAGGCGAGAAAGGCGGGCGCCTCGTCGTGAGTTCTGGTCTGTTCCAGAGCGATCTGCAGATCCCACGACGTCATGTTGTGGTCTTCTGTGATGACGCCTTCGGTCCACAATCGGACCGGTGGGTCGACTTGCTTCCCGTAGGCTGCCATCGAATCTTGCCCGTCTTTGACGGTGGATTTGACGCCGCCCACCCCACATGTCGGCCGAGGGTGGAGGCGTTCTTCGACGCGCATCCCAGTCGATTTGAACGGGCTCCAAGTCTCGTGGTTCCCGGCGGCGAAGTGGCCAAGAACGACCCGGGAGTGGTTGAATCGGTCCTGAGTTCCATTCATGCCGAGAACATTTGTCGTCAGTCTTTTGTGGCGATCTTTGGTGGTGGCGCGGTGCTCGACGCGGTTGGTTTCGCCGCCTCGATCGCGCACCGCGGCGTCAAAGTGCTTCGCTTCCCTACCACCACGCTCGCTCAAGATGACGCCGGGATCGGGGTGAAGAACGGCGTCAACCACCACAACGAAAAGAATTGGCAGGGCGTGTTCGCGGTGCCTACCGCCGTGATCAATGACTTCTCTTTGCTTTCATCACTTTCCGATCGGGATTGGAGAAGTGGATTCAGTGAAGCGGTCAAAGTCGCCCTCCTGAAAGATGCGGGCGAATTTGAGCGTTTGGAACAACACGCGGGTGCGATTGCGCGGCGTGCGGAGGCGGAATCTCAACGTGCCATCATCCGCAGTGCAGAACTCCATTGGCGTCACATCGTCGAGGGTGGTGATCCTTTTGAAGATGAAATCGCGCGTCCTTTGGATTATGGGCATTGGTCGGCGCACCGCCTCGAGCGGTTGACGGATGGGGCCCTCAAACATGGCGAGGCGGTGGCGATTGGTTTGGGCATCGATGCCGCTTTGGCCGTTGAACTGGGACGGGCCACCTCGGATTTCCAACGTCGCGTTCTCAACGTCCTGCACAACTTTGGGTTCACCCTGGATCATGCCCAGCTTGATGACCCCCGCGCGCTTTTTGTGGGGATTGAGCAGTTCCGGGCCCATTTGGGGGGAGCCTTGACCTTGACGTTGGTCGCCGAACCCGGTGTTCCCTTTGATATCCATGACGCTGATTTCGCCTTGATTTCGGGTGCCATCGAACGCCACCGATCAATGGTTCGTACCCTTCTGGCGTGATCGGTTACTGCACCAATGTGCACGCGGCGGAGTCTCTGCCAGATATTCGTTCGATGCTGAACGGCCCGGTGCGTTCGGTCCAGCAGCGTTTGGGCCGAGACACCCTAGAAATCGGTCTTTGGCTCAATGAGGCCGTGGTGGTTGACCCAGCGGTTGAATCGCTGCGTGAGGATCTGGATCGACTCGGGGTGGTTGTCCGTGGTTGCAACGGATTCCCCCAAACCTCATTTCATGCCCCGGTCGTGAAGCGGTCGGTGTACCGGCCACACTGGGGACAGCTCGAACGTTTGCAGTACACCAAGCGGTTGGCCGAAGTCCTGGTCAAGATTGGTCATGGACCGGTTCGTGAGATCTCTACGGTTCCGATTGGTCATCGAGAAATCGGTGCAGAAATGCTGCCTACCGCGATAGCGCAGCTTCGTGCTCTGGTGGATTTTTTGTCGGCGCTTGAAGACGAAAGTGGTATCCGCGTAGTGGTGGATTTGGAACCCGAGCCCGATTGTCTTCTGGAGTGCTCCTTGGATGTGATTCACCTGTTCGATCGTCTGGGGGATGCTCCGGCCATCCGGCGGTACCTCGGTGTATGCCACGACACCTGCCATGCCGCCGTCGTGCGTGAGCCGCAAGACCAAGCCATCTCTGCGTACCAGCAGTCTGAGATTCGTATTGGGAAGGTGCAGTGTTCCAGTGTGCCGGTGGTTGACTTGTCGGATCCTGAGCAGCGAGCGTTCCTGAGACAGTTGGATGAGCCACGGTGGCTGCACCAGACTTCCGTCGAGTCGGGGTCTGGTTTGGCGAGGTATGAAGATCTCGATGGTGTCTTTACAGAATCTGAAGGGATAGCGCGGGTCCATTTCCATGTGCCGGTGCACCTGGAGCATTTGGGCCCACTGCGCACGACGCGCCATGAGATTTTTTCCGCCTTCACGGCCTTGCCCGAAGATCCCGATCGGATTGTCGAGGTAGAAACCTACGCGTGGTCGGCTTTGCCTGATTCGGTGCGTCCAGAGTTGGTCGAAGGGATTGCCTTGGAGTTGGAGTCTTTGGCGTGAGCACCACCATCGCATGGCTGCGATTGATGAGGCTTGGGAATGCTCCCACCGCCGTCTCAGCGCTCGCGGGCGCGTGGGCTCTGTACGGCGGAGAGCCCCTCCAAGTTGCGGGGGTTGGGATGGCGATCGTCGCGGCGTACATCGGGGGCATGCTGCTCAATGATGTCATTGACCAATCGTTTGATGAAAAGCATCATCCGGATCGGCCCCTTCCGCAAGGGTTGATCCCGCGTTTTCATGCGATCGCCGCGGCAGTCTTCTGCGGCATGCTGTGTTTGACTCTGGCTGGTGGCTCCGCCCAAACAGAAGCCGTCATCTTGTTGGCTGCGATTGGTCTGTATTCCTGGCTTCACAAAACCTCAGTTTGGATGGCGGCACTGCTGCTGGGCACGTGCCGCGGTATGGCGGTCTTGCTGGCTGCAGCCATGTTGGGTGATGGGGCCAGCGGCATTTCAACACCAATCGTGCTGACGCTCACGGTGGCCCATGGGGCGGCGGGGGCGGCCATCACGGTGGCGGCGAGTCAGGAGCATCGACAGCGTCCGGGACCGGGAGGCCTGGTTCCTTTGGCGAGGCTTCTCCCGCTGGTGGTCTTCGTTCTGCTCGATCCTCCCGGAAGTGCCTTCGAAGATTGGGCCACAGATCCCGGCATGTTGGCCATGCTGGGATGGCTCGTCTGGGAACTCGCATGCGAGCGGAAACGCCGAAGCGACCATCCCGGGCAGGCGGTGGGCGCATGGATTGCGGGGTTCTCCGCGGTTGATTTGGTGGTGGCTTCGTGGGTGCTGCATGTGCCATCGATGGCATTGGCGGCCATTTGTTTTGTTCTTTCTCGCGTCTTGCAGCGATTTCTCCCCGCAACTTGAGACACTGATGGCATGACCAATCCGACTGTGGTTCTGAATGTGGTGGGCCTTGACCGGGCCACGCTCAAGCACATGCCGAATCTGGCCAGTGTTGGGGCGGTCACTGATTTGCTTCCAGTACTCCCGGCCGTGACGTGCAGCGCGCAAGCCACCATGTTGACCGGAAAGTCTCCCGCGGAGCATGGGGTGGTCGGGAATGGGTGGTATGAACGCGATCAAGCCGAGGTGCGGTTCTGGAAACAATCCAACCACTTGGTGCAGGGCGAAAAAGTCTGGGAAACCGCGCGTCGTCGTGATCCTTCCGTGACCACGGCAAAGTTGTTTTGGTGGTTCAACATGCATGCTTCGGTCGAGTTTGCCGCCACCCCTCGGCCGCAATACCGCGCGGACGGACGAAAGCTCCCTGACATTCACACCAAACCAATGGCACTGCGCGATGCCCTGCAACGTGAGTTGGGTGTTTTTCCGTTGTTCAACTTTTGGGGGCCAACCGCCAATCTGAAATCGACCGAGTGGATCGCCCAAGCCACCAAGTACATGGTCGAACAGCACGACCCCACGTTGACGTTGTCTTATTTGCCCCATCTGGATTACGACTTCCAGAGGTTTGGTCCTGAGGATCCTCGTTCGGTGCAGTCGGCTCGCGATCTGGACCAAGTGGTCGGCCGGCTGATCACGGACTTGCGTCGAATGGGACGCCGAATCTTGGTGGTTTCTGAATACGGGATCGAGCCGGTTCACCGGCCCATTCGAATCAATCAGGTTCTCCGTGAGCTGGGCCAAGTGGCGTTCCGCCTCGAAGAGGGACGGGAATATTTGGATCCGGGAGAGTCCAAGGCCTTTGCCGTGGCCGATCATCAGGTGGCTCAGGTCTACTGCCCTGGTGGAGGAGATCTTGACGCCTTGGCCCGCCAACTGGCAGAGGTGGATGGTGTTGCCGAGGTCCTTTGTGGGGAAGCTCGAGGCGATTTAGATCATCCCCGGGCCGGGGATCTGGTTTTGGTGGCCGATCCCGGCGCATGGTTCACCTATGACTGGTGGGTGCAAGATGAACGCGCTCCGGATTACGCCCGCACCGTCGATATCCACCGCAAGCCTGGGTATGACCCTTGCGAATTGTTGATGGAGCCGGGGCTGATGACCAAGGCCAAAGTGGTTCGAAAGTTGATCGCGAAAAAGTTCGGGTTCCGGACTCTGTTCGATGTGATCCCACTGCGCCCCGAATGGGTTGGTGGCTCCCACGGTCGTATTGACGTCGAGCCCATGCGCCGGCCGGTTCTGCTTGGATGCAAGGAGGCTGGGTCTGAGCAGCCCATGGCCTTTGTACGGGATGCCATCCTTCAGTCGTTGTTCGACGCAGACTGATCAGGAGCTCCGGAGCCGGTAGGGCCGGAATTTTTCCAGTTGATTGGTCTCTTCGATGGAGAGCAGTGCTCGTGCTCCGCCCAGTTGAGCCGCCGCTGGTGCATCAACCAGCAGGCTGGAATCCGCAGCACTCATTTGCAGCAAGACTTTGAGTTCGAAATCACGCAGCGTGCCTCGGGCGATGGTTCGATTGAGGTTGGTGACGGAATCACACCAAGTGATCACGTGCAGTCCGACGGTCGGTCCATCTCGAAGCAGTTCTTCGAACTGCTTGTCCGGTGCGGGAGGACCTTCGCTGGCGCTGAAGGAGAAATCTTCGACCGTACGAAGTCCACGGAAGCGTTGCAATCCGTGGAGGATCAGCACTCTGGTGGGGTCGTCTTCCGTGCCGTTGGCAAGTCGCTCTTTCAACTCGTGGTGGAACGAAGCCCCCGCCTCATCGGCCTCGCGCCACGATTTGACCGTCATGCCGGGGTGTTGCTCCGCGATCGATGCCAACCGGCCCGCCAATGCATCTTCCACTGGGGTGCCATCCACCACCACCACGCGTTCCGAGGTTGACTCCGGCAGAGTACGGGCCAAAGATTCGATCGTGGCCGCGATCAGGCCAGTTGCAGGTTCGGGCTGTTGCCCAACCAGCAGGAGGTTTGCGCCTCCTTGACGCTTCAGGGGCAACCCCACGGGCCCCCGAATCGCCACGGGTTCCCCCAGCCAGATGTGGGGCCCCAACTCAGGGGTTGCGGTGAGCATGTCCGCGGCATCTTCGATGCGGACCGGGGCGGAACCTTCGAAGACCACCATGGGTTCAGGGCGGTTGAAGTTGGGCCCAGCGTGCTCACGGACCTTGACCAAAGTGGTGTCTCGTTCTTCATCACCGAGCCAGACAATCTGGAAGGGGGAGTTGGCGGCAACATCACCACCGGCATCGTTGTAGATGGCTTCGCCCGGACGACCGAGAAGACGGGCAGCGCCATTTTCTTCCCCAAGGATCAGATACGAATCGGATTCAGAGCACTGCAAGGCCACTCTGATTTGCATTTGCCCCATGGTGCTGCGGGCCAGGGCGTACGCGCCACCCAAAGTCTGGGACCCCATGATGGCATGGACGCCGAAGGCACGGCCTTGCCTGACGATTCGGTCGAGGAGCAGCGAGGCGTCTTGGGCCAGTTTGTCGTCTTCAACAAACAACTCTTGGAATTCATCGATCACCAAGAGGATGCGAGGCATGGCGGCTTGATCGGGAAGTGACCGATACCCCGGAAGATTTTGCACACCAAGGCGACGGAAGATTTCGCCCCGTTCCACCAGTTCTTCGTCGATGCGTTCAAGGACCGAAAGTCCAAATTCTCGGTCAGATTCCACCGCAACGGCTTTCGCATGGGGTAGGTCGCGGCTGGCGTAGGTTTTGAATTCAACGCCTTTCTTGAAGTCCACCAAGTACAAAGAAAGTTCCTCTGGGGGATACCACAGGGCGGCATTGGTCACCAGAACGTGCAGCAAGGTGGACTTGCCCGACCCGGTGCGGCCGGCAATGAGCGCGTGTTGGTTGGTGCCGCGACCCAAGCGAAGTTCTTGCAGGTTCTTCGCCCCTGATCGCCCAAGTGGGATCACCAGTTCTTCCGAGCAACTCCGGCTCCAGAGTTCGTTGGCCCCGGGTTGGACGGCAGCAAATGGCACTTCAACGCGGGATGCGTCGATGGCCGCCGCACCCACGGCTTGAATGACCTTGGTCGCTTGATCGTCACTGATCTCGTCTTGCAACTCCACTTTGAAGTCAGAGAGCTCCGGTTCTGCGGGATGGAAATCGTCGCCCCGTTGTTCCAGAATCCATGTTCCTCGTTCCAGAACTGCTTCATCAAAGCCGCGAGGGAGGGCATGCCGGCGATCTTGATGGATCAGGGTGAAGATCCCGCACCGGGGCCCTGAGGTCAGAAGCGAGGCGAGTCGTTTCGCGGCGATTTCAGAAAGGTTGGTGGGGAAATCTTGCAGGACCAAGAATCGATAGGGCTCGGCAATTTCACCGGCGGCTTCGTTGTACTGCGCGATCGTGTCGTAGTCGTTTCGCAAGTACTTCTGAATGACATTTTCCAAGTGATCGGTCAGGTCGACCAGCGCCTGTTCGATGTGCCGCTGGTCCGTCCAGATTCGACTGCTCACCAGACGTTCGTCTGCGTCGGCCAAATGCATGAATGACGAAAGTGATTGTCCCAAGCCCACTGGATCAACAATCGTGAATCTTGCCTTGCCCGGGGGGAGGCTGGTCAGGATCCTCATCATGGAGCGGCGGATGAAGCGTTGCGCCCAAGCTCTTCCTGAATCCTCGGTCCGGATGAGCACACTCGCTGCATCGGGGAATTCCAACGCTAAGGGAAGAGTGAGGGACTCGCCAAATTGCTTGGTCAAGTTTGATCCCGCCTGAACTCCTGGAAGTGTGTTGAGATCCAAGGTGAGGTTTGCTGGAGATGCTCCGGGAGACGCGTGGTGCCTCATGGCATCCGGTGAACTGGTCAGAGGGTCTGGATTTTGGGTCGTGGCCTCACGAAGTTGCTGTTCAAGCTCGGCAATCGTTGCCGCGTGATTCAGGCACGATTTTTCGACCGTTTCGAGTGCATTCTGTCGAAGCGTTTGCAGCTCATTTGATTCTTGTTCTTGCCGTTGGTGCAAGTCCGCCCGCTGCTTCAGGTGTTCAAGGCCTAGGCGATCGTTCAGTGATTCCAGTTCTTGTTCCCGGTGGACTTGGCACTCCTGCAGGGCATTCGCGTACTCCTGCTGATCCAAGTCCCGTTGTTTTTTGAAGGTGGCTTGGGATTCAGCAAGTTGTGCTTCGAGCTTTTGGACTCTCGGGTCGTATTTTTCGGAAGCATTTTTGATCTCTCGATCTCTGGTGCTGAGCAGGATCTCGGCTTCCTCATCCCGTAGCTTGGCGGCGGCTTCCAGTTCCCGCTCTTCCATCTGCTCCAGATGTTGCTGGCTGGTTGCGGCGAGGTGTTGCAGTTTCTGGGCTTGTTTGTTCTTGGAACCCCAAGCCGCGGCAATCATGATCATGCCCAAACCTAATCCCGCGGCGGCTGATACTTCGAATGAACCTGCAATGAGGCCAGTCCCCGCGCCGATGGCGGTAAAAATCACCAATGAGATGGCGGGGGTTGCCCCACTCAGCAGCCGGAGCGCTTTGCTGGAGTCGGCCGAACGCACCACGTCCTGGAAATGTTGTACGAACGTGTCGAGGGATTCGGGGCACTCGGTTTCTTCGGGTGCCGCACCGCTCGCCCAGATTCGGCGAATTCTGGTTCTGAGTTCCTCTTCTTGTTTCTTCAGTGCACGGCACTGGTTGCGGATGGTGGAAGCGGTCAGGGCAAATTTTTCGCCTGGCTTGTCTTCCGAAGACTCGAACACGGTCTCCGCCAGCCAAATCTGCTCTTTCTTGGCCTCCAACAGTGCTGCTTTCTGCTTTTGACCGTCCTGAAGAGATCGGGTTGCTTCTTCTTTCAGCGATTCATGTTGGTCCCGGTACTGTTGTTCCAGGTCCGCTCGCTGCTTTCGGTACGCACTCTCGATGGCTTGGACGCCTTGTTCTTTCGATTCCTTTTGGTTTTCGAGTTGCGTCTGCTGTTCGTCGGAGTGGGTCACCTCCAGTGCCGCGACTTTTCGATCAAATCGAGCTTGTGACTCGGGTCCGACCGATGCTGCTTCCTCGTCAGCCGTACGGAGTCGGCGAAGGATTTCGACTGAGGCTTCTCGCAGATTCACCAGCTGGACTCCTCTTGGCACTCGGACATGGCCTTGCGGATAAGGGCGTCCATTCGCTCGAAAGCTTCCAGAGTCCGCGAGAGCTCTTGGTCGAGAGGTTCGATCCCGTCCTTGGTCATCGACCGCGATACCTCATCATCCCACCGGGTCAGCAGGTCCTGCCAAGTTCGCTTCAGCTCTTTGGTCGCAGCTTCGGCTCTGGTACGGGCGGCCGGAAGACTCATGGGGTGCGGTCCTCATTCGAATTTGACTTCGGAGCCAAGGTGGCCAGATACGCCGCCAAGGCATCACGGCGGTTTTTGAGATCGGCTTCGAGCGATGGGAATACGGAATCCACCCTGAAGGCCAGCTGACTGGTTGCCGCAGTGAACAAAGATCGCTCCTGCTGCAGTCGATGGCTCCATCTTTTGAGTGCTTCGCGTTGACGAAGCAGGTCTTCGATTTTCTTTTTGGCCCGTTGCACCCGTTTTCGCTCGGTGTCTGCACTGGTCCCCATGTTGGATTGCATCATTTCGGCTCGGGTTAAATCGGCTTTGGCGTTTTCCAATTCTCTTTTCGTGCGCTGCAATTGGGCGGCCAGTTCCTGAGGCCTTTGCTGCTCAAGCCAATTGGTGAATCTGGCGACTTCTGCTTGTGCTTCAATCAGTCCCTGTTGAATCTCTTCGCGATATGCCACCAATGCCCATTGAGCTTTTTCGAGTGTGGTGACATCTCGAACGTTCGCAGATGGTCCTTGCCCCGCCATCAACGCTGCTTCAAGTACTCTTCGATGCGCTCGGCCTTCCGCAACAGGAAGGGCGCGTGCACTTCGGATGCTTCTCGAAACCGACCGAGCGAACGGAGGGCTTCTTCGAATTCGGCCGTGAATTTGGTTTGCTCCTGATCTCTCCAGCTCTGCGCGAGGGTCTGCATTCGCGTTTGCAGAATGCGCATGTGGTTGTCCAGATCTTGGTTGAAGCGACGGAGGTCATTGGCGAATTGCCGGAGTTCGGCGGGATCCACAACTGCTTTTGCCATGATGCACTCCTTTCGACCCATTCCAGAATTCAATCGATTCGAGGATGACGGGTACCATTTCACATCAAAGTGACGACCAAACCACCTACCAATGTATCGCTGACCCCTGTATGGGTCATCTTTGCCATCACAATTGCTGGCTCTTCTTCCACTGGGCTCTTTTGGAATGCGTTGGGGTTCATTGCCAAGCATGCGTACGGATTTTCTCGGATCGAGAACCTCACGCTGTATTTGGCCATGGGCTTGGTTTACGCCGCTTCAGCTTGGAAGGCCGGAACGGTTGGGAGAATCGTTGGTTGGTCTGATCGGGGCGGTGTTCTTGGCTGTGTCTTGGGCATGGCCGTAGGCCTTGCCATTCCCGCCGTTTGGCCGACCAAGCTGGGCCTTTGGATCGCGGGGATTTGGGTCTCGGGAGTCTCGGCGCTGTTGTGGCCCGTGGTGCATGCCTACCTGGCGGGCGGTCGTCCGCCGGATCAAGTGGCCAAAGTCCAGGGGGTCTTCAATTTGATTTGGATGTCATCGGTCACAGTTCCGATGTTCATTTTGCCACCATTCTTGGATACCGGGGCACGCGGTGTTTTTCTGGTCTCGGCCTTCACCCTTTTGATGGTTCTCCCTTTGGCCTTGCGGCTCCCACGGATGACGCCCCGCGCTTTCGTTGATTCTTCTGGTGCGAGCGGTTCAGCCAGCCATCCGGAATGGCAAGCGTTGTTGGTTCGATCGCGCCGCTGGTTGATCGTCACCTATCTCTTCATGAGTGCGTTCCCGCCGCTCTTGCCCTACGCCTTTGAGGCCTCCGGAATCGCTTCTTCATTGGAAACCCCACTGACCGGAACCTGGATGGTGGTCCGGGTTCTGTTTGTGGCGTTTCTTTGGCGAACCACTTTTTGGCAGGGGCACCGTTTGTTCCTGATCGGTGCAGGTTTGATGGGCACATTGGGATTTGGGTTGGCTCTGGGCGCCGGCTTCCTTCCGGGACCCCCTTTACCTTGGATGGTCTTTGGATTCATCTTGTTTGGACTTGGTGCCGGGGCGAGTTACCACGCGGCTTTGGCGTATGGCATGGTCGTTGGTGAAGCCGAAGTGGATGCCGGGGGTACTTTTGAAGCATTGATTGGCTTGGGCTACGCCGGGGGTCCTGCGGCGGGGTTGTTGGGGATTCCGGTGGCGGTGGTGTTGGGGACATCGCCTGGAGTGGCCGCGGCAGTCCTGTTGGCCGGGCCGGCGTTGATGCTGCCCTGGCTTCGGGTTTCTGAGAATTCTGCTGATCCTTCTTGATGGACAGGAGCAATTCAACCGATCCCTCCCTGTCCGGGAGGAGATCCAGCATGTTCCACATTGAATCTTGCCATTGTCCTGCGTTGCTGCCCGATATCCCTGTTGGCAAGGGACCAAGACATCAGGCCGGAGCCATCGTTTGGCAGCGCACTCCAATGGGGATCCAGGTCCTTTTGGTTGAACGATCCAGTGGAAAAGGCTGGGGCATCCCCAAGGGTGGCATTGAATCTGGAGAGCGCTCTCAAGACGCAGCACTGCGTGAGGCTTGGGAAGAAGCCGGCGTGGAGCCAAAGTCTCTGATCCGGGACCTCGGAGAGATGCGGTACGTCAAACGAAACCGGGATCAAGTGGTTCACCTCCATGCGGTGGAAGCCCAAGCATTGTTGAACGAGTGGCCGGAAGCCTTCCGGCGACGCCGAGCGTGGTTCTCTCTGGAGGATGCCATCCAGGAAGTTGATCGCTTCTCGGGTCTTGAGCCAGCGCTTCGATCCCTTCAGCCTGCCACGAACCTCAAGTTGGTCGCTTGACAATGATGCCCAAACGGGGGGTCCCCACCCGAACGCACCAGAGATGAATCTGGTTGGGGCCGTCACCGCGCAGGGATGCCGCGGCTTGATCAGGATCAACCGCTCGGCCCCGAGTGTGCACAACCACTTCGCCCCCATCACGACTTCGAATGGCCGCCTTGAGTTTCTTCTCACGCCAAGGCAGAACTTCCTCCACCTCCCACACCTCGAGTCCACTCCCCGTGGGAAGCGTGTCGGCCGTGAGGAGTCCGAGACCGGGGCACACACTTTCCAAGGCTGAACATGAGCGGGCGTAGGTCCATTGCAATCCCGATCGCTCCAACAAAGGATCGGCGCGGATCAAGTAGGCCCCGAAATGGCCTCGATGGCTTAGGTCGGGGGTAGGCACGCCGCGGAAGGTCCATCCGTCATCGAGGCGAACCACGGATCGTTCGTCGCTCGGAGGTTCCCCCCACCAGGCCAAGCATTGCGTCAGTCGACCTTTTTCGGACAGCCACTCCAGTTGGCAGGACGCGAGGTCTGGTTCGTCGGGATCGGTTCCGGGTGAGAGTTTGTACATGCCTCGGGCCACGCTGGTTTGGAGCTCTCGAAGCACCGACGGACCGGGGAGAAGATCTTGCCACTGGTGACGCCTTTTTCCCGACGCATCACGCCGGGGGGGATCAAGGTGGACAAAAGAACCATCGTCGACATGGTCGCGAATGTCTTGTTCGGTGAACGCACATCCCGCGTTGTGCGCGGCGCAACGAACCCGGAAGGGATCATGGTCGATGGCTTGGACTTCGAGATCCGCTTGGTGGAACGCGGCGGTATCCCCGCCGACGCCACACATCAGATCGGTGACTCGGCTCACGCCACGATCAAGAAGTTGTTTGGCCTTGTACCTCGCGGCCAATGCCGATGAAGCCTGCTCCGCTCCGGAGCGATCGGCAATCCATCCCGAGGCTTCCGGCCATTTGAGGACGAGCCGTCTTCGGGCTTCGCAAAGTTCGAGAGCAATCCGGACCGATTCCGCACTGAAGGCGTCCCGCCAGCGTTCCAAGACGGCAGGAGTTCGGTTTTTCTCCGCTTCGACCTGCTTCAACAACGTGCCGGATGCCGCCACGGCCTGCCAAGCGTCGAAATCGTGCGGCGAACCTGAGTCGTCCATAGGCGTAGTTTGCCTCAAGTGGTGGTTTCGTGGGAGAATGATGATTTGGAGGATGCCATGTCCAGCACCATGACTTCGGCCGAGATCGAACAACTGTCCGCGGAGATCCAGCGGGTCTCGCCCGCATTCACCCGCTTGCGCGAGCACCTGGCTTCGGTCATTGTGGGTCAGCAGGAGATGCTCGACGGCTTGTTGGTGGCGTTGCTCGCCGACGGCCATGTGCTCCTTGAAGGGTTGCCCGGCCTCGCGAAAACCACCGCGGTGTCCACCCTTGCTCAAGGCTTTGATGCTTCATTTCAACGGATTCAGTTCACCCCCGATTTGTTGCCGGCGGACGTGGTTGGAACTTTGGTCTACGAGCCTGCGGAGAAGACCTTCGCGGTTCGCAAGGGACCAGTCTTTGCCCATTTGGTGTTGGCCGATGAAATCAACCGAGCCCCAGCAAAAGTGCAGAGTGCTCTTTTGGAGGCCATGCAGGAGCGTCAAGTCACCATCGGGACGGAAACCCATCCGTTGCCTCAACCCTTCTTGGTGATGGCGACCCAGAATCCGATCGAACAAGAGGGGACCTATCCCCTGCCCGAAGCCCAAACCGACCGGTTCTTGTTGAAGATTCTCTTGTCACCTCCTTCGGTCGAAGAGGAACGTGAAATATTGGACCGAGCGATGGGGCAGGTCAATCGTCCGGTCTCCACAACATCGGCGATGCTGAAGCCCGATGCCGTGGTCGAGGCACGTTCGGTCACGCGTCAGATCTATTGTGATCCTCGACTGCGCGATTACGCCGTCAGCATCGTGCAAGCCACTCGCTCTCCCAGCCAGTTTGGTTTGGCCATGGATGACTTGGTCGAGATCGGGGCCTCACCCCGCGCCACCCTTGGTTTGGTGGCGGCAGCGCAGGCCAAGGCGTTCTTGGATGGACGCGGATACTGCGTCCCCCAAGATTTCAAATCGATCGCGCCCGCAGTGTTGCGTCACCGAATTCGGGCCAGCTTTGAGGCCGAAGCGGAAGGTCTTGATGTGGAAGCCATTCTCGAGCGGCTGCTTGGACATCTTCCGGTCCCGTGAACCAAGAAACTGCCGAATTGATTCGTCGGGTTCGTCGACTCGACCTCCGAGCCCGCCGGGTTGCCCGAACGGGTTTGGCCGGTGCGTGGCGCAGTGTCCACCGAGGCCGAGGGATGGCCTTCGAAGAGGTTCGTCCCTACACCCCAGGCGATGAAGTTCGATTTATCGACTGGAATGTGACGGCCCGAGCTGGTGATCCGCACGTCAAAGTCTTCCAAGAAGAGCGAGAGCTCCGACTCCTGGTCCTTCTGGATGACAGCGCGAGCCAATCTTTCGCTGGGGATGCCGAAGCAAAGATTCGAACTGGCGCGCATGCGGCCGTGGCCTTGGCCGCCGCGGCCACCCGTGGTGGTGATCGAGCTGGTTTGGTGACCTTCGATGACAAAGTGCGCACCCGGATTCCTCTGCGGAGTGGCCCTGGTCATTTGCTTCGCTTGGCCCGTGCCGCGCTGTCTTGCCGGGGGGAAGGCAGGGGAACCGATTTGGTCCCACCAATCGAAGAAGCCACGCGCACCATGGCCGGCGGCGGGATTGTGGCGATTTGTTCCGATTTCCAATGCGATGGCTGGTTGGAAGCATTGCGTCGATTGGGGCGGCGATGTGAGGTGCTGCTGCTTCCCATCATGGATCCCGCCGAAGTGGCTCCCCCTCCAGTTGGGTTGGTCCGGGTCCAAGATCCCGAGAGCGGAGCCTCTCAGTTGATCGACATGTCTTCACCGGGGGTGCGAGAAGCGTGGGAATCTGCCGCTCTAGCCCGTCAACAAGAATTGCTTGCCGCGGCCCGATCGATTGGTGGCGATGTTGTGCCACTTCGTACCGATCAAGATGCCATTGATGCGATTGAACGCCATTACCAACGCCGAGCTCGAGGTCGCAAAGCGTGAAGATTCGGTGTGGTCTGCTGTTGATCTTCTTGTCGGTTGGGGCGTGCTCGAACGACGTGCCCGAAGCGGCCGTGGTTCCCTTGGAGGGCGGGGGGCTGGAAGCGGTGGTCCAACCGGGAACGCCGCAAGTGGGCGACTTTTTTGTCGTTCAGCTTCCTGAAGAAGCCAAAGGCTGGTCGGTGTTGGTCCCGGAGGGTGTCGAACAAGCCATTTTGGACAACGGTGATTTGCAACTGCGCACGTTCACGGCAGGTGGTCTGATTCTCACGTTCGAAGGTCGTTTGGAACAGTTGAAGGTGATGGTTGGTACATCCTTGCCCGAGGATGACCGGCCGGACGCCATCGAAGGGGTGGTTGGCTTGCCTCCCACCATTCAGGAGCAATTGGTCGAGTTTGTCTCCAGAACTTGGATCGCCGTGGCGGCTCTTTTGGGTCTTTTGGTGGCGTGGATCTTTTGGCGTTCTTGGCGTCAGAGGTTGGGGTTGGGCACGGGACCACAGGCATCACCCGCGGACCGAGCCCGGTCCGCGGTGAACGAGCTGGCCTCTGAACTCCCCGAAAACGAAGTGGAAGCGATTGCTTTCCTCTCTGAACTTTCCGATGTCATTCGGACCTACCTTGAAGAAGCGTTGCAATCCCCGGCTTCTCGTTCCACAACCCCGGAATACCTTGCGGACGCCTTGCCCTTCCTCCCGGTGGCGTCTCGGGATCCACTTGAGCAACTTCTTCGTGCTTCCGATCGAGCCAAATTTGCCCGGTCGGCCATGCCGGCATATGCCCGGGGCGTTCTCGAGCACGCAAGAAAGATCATCGATCTCACTGAGCCCACGCCCGAATCCGAGGGTTCAGCATGAGACAAGAACTGTTCGACGGGTTGCATGTGTGGTGGCTTCCGATTGGGCTCCTGATCGCCGTGTTGTCCGCATGGTGGTCGTCTCGGCGGCGCCAGCACGCCAGCTGGTCCGGTGTGCCGAAGGGGTTGCCGCGTTCTTGGCGTCAAAGGACCCGGTGGCTTCCACGGTGCTTGGGCTGGCTTGCGTTGCTGCTTCTGTTGTTCGGCCTCACGGGGCCACGCGGGGTTCGCGAACACCGTGAAGTGACCGGGGAAGGGCTGGCCATCACGTTGTGCATCGATCGATCTGGCTCCATGTTGGCTTTGGATTTGGCCGACTCGGTGGTTCGCCGCAGTCGACTGGATGTGGTCAAAGATGTCGTGGACCGTTTCGTTCGAGGCGACACCACCATGGCTGGACGACGGGGAGATTTGCTCTCCATTGTCCAGTTCGGCACGCATGCCGACGAGGTCACACCACCAACCTTCGACCATGAGTACGTGGCGCAGGCGGTGGAAGGTTTGGAAGTCTCTGCTCTGGAATCTGAGCGGGCCACCGCCATCGGTGATGCTTTGGGCCTTGCGGTTGAGCGATTGGACGCGCTCCGTTCGCAAGACCTCAACCAGACCATTGGTGACCAAATCATCATTTTGTTGACCGATGGCGAAAGCAACGCGGGGGTGCTGTCGCCGCTGGAAGCCGCCGAGTTGGCTCGAGCCTTGGATGTTCGGGTGTACACCATCGGGGCGGGGACGACTTCTGCCACCGCCCCCATTCCCATGACCGATCCCTTCACGGGGCGGGAACGGATTCAGAACATGCCGGTGTCTCTGGATATGGAGACTTTGAAAGCCATTGCGGAACAAACTGGAGGTCAAGCGTTTCGGGCCACCGACCAGAATTCTTTGGTGGAGATCTACGCCGAGATTGATGCGTTGGAACGGACCGAGTATCAAGAGACGCGGTGGGAAGAGGTGCGAGACGATGGTCCCTTGGTGTTGGGCTTGGGCTTGATGGTCGGTCTTTTGGCTCGACTCTTTGGGGCGTTGCTCTGGCCGGAGGTTGCGTCATGAGCGGCGTGGTTTGGCACAACGCATCTTGGTGGCCCTTGTTTGTTGTTTTGCTCGGGGTCGGGGCCATGGTGCTCATCCTTGGATGGCGTTTGCGTCGAAGCCAGCAGTCTCTGTTGCCAGGGGTTTTTGGTGCCACTCATTCCAGTCGCCCGCTGTTGACGTTCGTCGGTTCGTTGTTGGTGGGGGTTGCGATTCTGGATCCGCGTTGGTCGAGTGAAACCATTGAACTTCCGTTTCGGGGCCGAAATGTTGTGGTGTTGTTGGATGCTTCACGTTCGATGCGATGTCAGGACGCAGCTCCAGATCGATTGCAAGTGGCCAAAACCCTCTTGGGTGAACTGGCGGAATCAGCCGTTGGTGACCGCTTTGGTTTGATCGCTTTTGCCGGAACTCCAGTCCCCAAGTGTCCTCCAACTGCCGATCCCCGCGCTTTTCGCCGTGCCCTGCGACAAGTTGACCCGGACCGTATGCCCGTCGGGGGTTCCCTCCCGGGAGACGCGCTGCGGGAAGCGGCCTCTTTCTTGGCCGAAGATCGAAACGACAGTTTGGTCATCTTGGTGAGTGACGGTGACGACATGGGATCGTGGCCGATCGAAGCCGCCCGCGGACTCGGCGTTCCCGTGGTCACCATCTCACTGGGCGATGATGAAGAGGGGGCGCGTATTCCTGACGATGATGGGGGCTGGGTGGTTTACGATGAGTCTGAAGTGTGGTCTGTTCGCAATGACAAGCAGATGAAGGATCTGGCCCAGGCGACCGATGGTATTCATGTTCCGTTGGGAACTTCGGTGGTGGACGCACGCGCCCTGTGGCGTCAGCGTTTGGCCCCCTTGGTGGGTGGTTCAGAATCGGTCCAAGAGATCACCAAGGATCGTCCGGAGTGGCGTTGGTTTGCCGTCCCGGGTGTCTTGTTGCTTGGCCTGGGTTCCATCGGACGAGCGAGGATCGCCTGATGCGTGCAGTCGTGCTCTTGGCTTTGTTGCTCCAAGTCCCTGACTCCCCGGGAACGGATGCACTCGCGAGTATTCGGGGGCTTCGGACGGAAGATCCTGCAAACGGTCGTCTCGCCTTCACTGAGGGCCAGCTGGCATTGGATGCCGGTCAGCTCTCAGAAGCCATGTCTGCCTTCAACGATGCGGTCGAGTTGCTGGAGGGGCCTGGAGATCTGGCTCGTGCCCACCATGCGGTTGCGGTGGCCCAGCATCAAGCGGCCATGTCTCAAGTTGCTCAGAACCCAGCTTTGGCCAAGGAGATGATTGCTTCCGCCATGGCCAACTACGCGCAAGCTCTGGAGTACGACCCCAAACTCGAGCCGGCTCGGCGCAATGGCGAACGGGCGGCCCAGTTTGCAGCGCGGGTGCCTCCTCCCCCTCCTGAGTCTTCAGGAGGAGAAGGTGAAAATCAAGATGGCTCGCCCGAATCAACCGAACCAACCGATGGCACACCTTCAGATGCCTCCCCGTCGTCAGACCAGATGAACCCCACGGAGGGTGACTCTGGCGAGCAAAATGAAGCGGCCTCACCTCAAGATTCTCCTTCCACCCCGGAGTCGGGCTCTGAACCTTCCAGTGGCTCATCGCAATCTCTCTCCGAGGATGAGGCGCGCCCTCTGCTGCAAGAAATTCGAGACCGTGCCGAAGAACGGCAAGAAGAATTGAGTGCTCGGCAATCGAGGTCTCGGGTGGTGGAGCGCGATTGGTGATGATGATCTCCTTGGTTGTGTTCCTGACGGCCATGGCCGATGTGGAGTGGGTGGTCTCGCCATCGGTGGCGGATGCGGGTATTCCGTTTGATGTTCAACTTCGACTGCAAGGTGAAGGTCGGACGGGGCCTGATCTCGATGTGCCCACGCCGGAAGTTGATGGCCTGGTGGTGCTTGAGGGGCCTGATGTTCGCTCAGGTTCAAACCTCAGCATTGTGAATGGCAGTGCCTCGGCCGCCTGGACCCGGTCGTTTTCTTGGTCGGTGATTGCTGATTCTCCTGGTCTGTACCAGTTGCCAGAACTGACCATCAAGGGCGAAGACCGTGATTTCAAAGTCAAACCTCGATCGGTTGTGGTGCGTGAACTTGAGCCAAGCCAAGACGTCTTCGTCGAACTTCGCTGCTCCAACTTGACGCCTTGGGTGGATCAACTCGTCGATTTGGAACTCACGGTGTTGTTTCGTCCCTTTGAAGATGAAGAACTGGGCACCCGTATTGGGGGACAAGACCTTTCAGATGGCATCGATTGGGATCGCAGTGCTTTGGGACCTTTTTCTGGCATTGTTCTCAGCCGAGCCCGACCTCGATTCGTGCTGGGCCGCGGTGAACAACAGGGCTGGGAAGGATTCCGATGGACGGTGTCCGAGCGGTTCCGCTCACCGGGTTCGTCCGTGGTGGAACCGGTTCGACTCGTGGGAACGTATCCCGTGTCTTTGGTCCGGACGAACACCGTGTTTGGGTCCAGAATTCGAATCGCGCGACGAAGTCCGGTTCGAGTGGACACGACCCCCTTGCAGATTCAGGTTCGTCCTCCGCCTCAAGAGGGGCAGCCGCAAGATTGGGCTGGCGCAGTAGGCCGTTTTACGTTGTCCACCTCATTGGACCGCGAAACCCTTCAGGTGGGCGAACCAGTGACCCTGACCTTGAAGGTCGAAGACCTTGACGGCAACGCCGATCTTGCTCGATTGCCTGATCCGCCAATCGAATCACTCCTTCAAGACGCGGGCTGGCAGTTGTCGCCAGACCCTGCCCCGGGCAAAGTGGATGGCCAAGTTCGAACCATCCGGCGAAGCATCCGTCCGACCGAGCGTGCCGCCGAGCTGCCCAGTTTGCGTTTGCCGTACTTTGATGCCGAAAGCAGTGCGTGGGGCGTGACGGTGGCGGAGGCCATACCGGTTCAAGTGTCGGCCGCCAGCCAGTTGGACATTGAAGATCTTCCAGCGACTTCGATTGACCCCCCTGAACCCACCCTTGAAGTTGGTCCAGAAACATGGCCAGGCCTTGCGCCGGCAAGCGATGTTTCTTCGGTGACCATGCGTCCTGTTGTCGGTGGCTTCGGTCTGGGACTGTTCGCCGCCGCGGCGATCCGAGGAGCGCCGCTGCTTCTTTCACGTCGAGGAGTCAGTCGAAAACGAAAGCTTGATGGTCTCCTGCGTGCACTTGACCGAGCCCAAGGTCATGTCGAAGTGGGGCAGGCCGCTCGGAGCTACTTGTCGGCATGGTCGAATCATGCTTCGGACCCCATCTTGATCGTCCGAAAGCGTGATCCTCAACTTGCTGATGACTTGCAGGATGCATTTGTCGCGCTTGATCGTGCGGATTTTGGTGGTGGTACGTCGGATGCCAGCACCCGAGTGGTTGGTTTGTTGCGGCGTCTCCCGGGAGGCCAAGCATGATCGTTTGCCTTTGGCTTTCGTTGGTGTGCTCGGTTGACTCGGGGGAAGTCTTGTTTGAGCGCGCGATGTCGTTGTCACCAAGCCAAGCTGAGGTGGTCTTTGCTGAGGCGGCCGAGTCCTTCGTGGACGACGCCGCGAGTAATCCCCATCCCAACGTGCTGTTCAATGCCGGATTGGCTTTTGCCCAGGCTGGGAACCGGCCCAAAGCGAAGCAGATGTTGCAGTACGCCATTGCTCGAGGAGCCACCCCCGAAGCGTGGCGCGCACTTCAGTTGGTTCGGGAACAGGATGGCCCAGACGCCATTCGGGCACCGATGCCCTGGTTTGCACCTCTCGCTCAACTCGGGGTTGCGATGGCCACATTGTTGCCCGCGGCGGCCCTGTTGGCGGGCGCACTGTTGTCCGCTGCGGGTGTTCTTTGGGGATTGCGACGACCTGATCTCGCAGGTCTGACTTTGGTGGCGGCCCTTGTGGTTGCCCTTCCTCTGTTCAGTCGGACTCTCCCCATACCGGGGGCGATCGCGGCGAGTGAACTGATTCCGTTCGAAGGCCCAGGTGATGGTTACGCCGCAACGAACGCCCTGCTGAAGCCCTGTGATGAAATCAAAGTGATCC
>CAXBRK010000019.1:0-25990 GCA_963978155.1 uncultured Phycisphaera sp.
CTGGGGCTGGGGCTGGGGCTGCCGGAGGAGCGGCCGCCGCTGGGGACACCTGGACCACGGGGGCCTGGGAACCTTCCCGGCGGAGACTGACGGTCTCTTTCTCGTCTTTCAGATCGATCTCGGTCAACTCGTTTTCGACCATCAACCGAATCAGTTCTTTCAACTTTCGAATATCCAACATGGACGCTTCTCCAGGCCTGAGTTTGCATCAGGAGCGTAGAAGATACGCGATCTTCGCCCAATTGGCGACGATCTTCGTCAATTGTGGAGAGATTGGGCCCCAGAACGCTTGCTGCCTGCCGGTGGGCCCAAAATCTCGGCAACCACGAAGGCTTCGCGGGCCCCGGAGGGTGATTTCAGCCGATCAAGCAGGCCCTGGGACGAGACTGGGCCTCGCGATGCACTCGGGGCGGCCTCGGCCCCCTCAAGCCGCATGGCCAAGGCGTCACGCTCATCTCGGAGTTTTTTCCAGTTGCGCAACAAGGTGCTCTGACGCTGCCGCAGCATGTTCAATTCGTTTTCCAAATCCTCGATCCTGGCATTCGAACTGATGGTGCTCTTGCCGGTATCGAGGCCGAAGCCTTTCAAAATGAGATCCACATCGAGTTCCCGGGAGGAGCTGGCTGGGCCCTGGGCCGTAGAGGCAGCCCCGGCAACCGCTTCGCTTGGGAGTTCCACCGCTTCCGAGGTGCCGAGACCGGCCGCGGTTTGGTTGCTCCTGGCTTGGGCCAAGAGTCGCTCACCGCCCCGCTCGGGGTCGCGGTCGCCGGGCATCCACGGGGAACCGGCCTCAGATGATGTGTTGGCTGAATCGACCGCGAGGGCAGAATGATCCGCTTGGATCTCACGCCATTCGGCCTGACTGACGGTCTTTTTCTTGGATGCGGTTGCCTGCGCCCGCTTGGCCTCATCTGCTTGTTTCTTTCGCCATTTGGCGTAACCCTGCGCTACGGCAACCAAGACGAAGATGATGGTGCCCCAATTCATGCTCCAAGAATAACCTCTTTGGTCGGGAAGATCAGTCGGCCTGACCCACCAAAGCCCGGTACAGGCTGCA
Organism: uncultured Phycisphaera sp.; assembly: GCA_963978155.1. GTDB lineage: Bacteria > Planctomycetota > Phycisphaerae > Phycisphaerales > SM1A02 > UBA8653. Next base: position 1,058 of record CAXBRK010000019.1, read on the forward strand.
CCGAGATTGGAGCTCGGCATTGGTGCCCTGATCAATGATCCGCCCCTGATCCATCACCACAACCTCGTCGGCCGCCAAAATCGTGGCTGGCCGGTGCGCGACCACCAGCACCGTGCGGTCCTTCCCGAAAGCCTGCATGGTGCGACCGATCTCGGCTTCACTTTCGGAATCAATTTGGCTGGTGGCTTCATCAAGAATCAAGATGGCTGGATCGCGGAGAACGGCCCGGGCAATGGCCAATCGCTGACGCTGGCCACCGGAAAGCGACGTTCCGCCTTCGGCCACCGTCGTCTCCAAACCATTCGGCAATGCGTGCACAAAGTCAGCTTCAGCAATCTTGATGGCAGCGTTGATTTCATCCACAGAAGCCCGGCGACCAAAATCAACGTTCTCCGCAATGGTGCCCCGAAGCATCATGGCATCTTGGGTGACCATGGCCATCTGCTGCCGCAACGAGGCCACCTGAACACGATTGATGTCCACCCCGTCGATCTGCACCATCCCCTGCTCGGGTCGAACCAAACCGGGGAGCAAACTGACCAGGGTGGTTTTGCCGCAACCATTGGGACCAATGATGGCAACCGTTTGACCAAATGGAATGCGGAGGGAAATGCCAGCAAGCGCTGGAACATCTCGATCTGGATAGGTCAACGTGACGTTGCTGAATTCGATTGATTCACGGTGGCGTGAGAGTTCCTCCGCACCACCGGTCTCAATCGGAAGCTCGAGAAGCGTGGACAAGCGATCGGCGGGCGGCTTTGCCGCTTGAACTTGAGCATGCAACCCTGCTAGGGGCCGGAAGGAACCCCCGGCCGCACCCAAGGCGGCCAAAACCAGGAGGAAGCGGTCCAAGCTCAAACCACCATCAAGCACTTGCCGTACCGAAAGCAAACAAATACCCAACAACGCAAAGATCGCCAAGGTTTCCGTGATCGGGCTGGCCAATGCGGTGACCAACGCCACTTTGCGGTCGTGTCGACGCAAATCGTCATTTTCAACTTCGAACCGGTCGCCAACCCAAGCTTCAGCCTGAGCCACTTTGATGGCACGCAGTCCCTGCAGGGATTCCGTGGCCACGCGGCCCAACTTCTGGGCCGCCTCGAGCGATCGACCACTGCTTCGGCGCACCCGCTTCCCAACTTTTCGCAGCGCAAAAGCCAAAGGAGGGGCAACCACCACCGCGAACAACGTGAGTCGCCATTCCAAGACCAACGCCGCGGCGAACGCACCAAATCCTCGGGCGGCTTGGGTCACACTCTTGCCAACCAAGACCTGAAACCCACGCTGCAGCAACGTCGTGTCGCGGGTGATTCTTGAAACCGACTCGATCGCTCCAAGCCCTTGCAATTCGGACAATTCAAGACGAATCAAACGGGCATACACCCGGCCCCGTATGCGGCTGATCGCACGAACGCATGCCGTCGTGGTCAATGCCTGATGGGCATAACTGGCCGCCGATCCCACCACCGTGACCACAAGCAACACCCCGAACAGGGTCAGCACGCCGGCCCAAGTTTCTTCGGGCACCCAGCCCACCAACCAAGGTGGCGGGGTGAACCCCATGGCGCCTTCGGCCAGCAAGCTCCGCAGCGTCGAAGAACTGTTGGGATCCAGAAGCAACCGCAACGGTGGCGCCAGTGCAAGCAAGCCGCCGCCCAAACCACCAGCACTCACAAAGGCACACGCCAGTCCCGCCAGCACGCGCTTGCGTTCATGGCGAATCATCTCCGAGAAGAACGTGCGGAATGAACTCATGCCTGCGCCCTCAGAACTTCCACGTCATTCCAGAACCCGGGATGGCTTTTGCCCACACACGCAGGGTCACGCACCCACACACCGGTACGCACCAATCCCAAAGATCCAAAAGCCATGGCCATACGATGATCGTTCCATGCGGCGACTTCAAGATCCGGCCCAAAACGAGGGGCCGGAGTGATGTCCAGCGCATCGGCATGCTCCACCACTCGCCCCCCAAAGCGCTCAATCTCGGTGGCCACCGCGTGTACCCGATCACATTCCTTCACTCGGAGCGTGTGCAAACCCGTCAAACGGGAAGGTGTCTCCGCGAACGCACAGGCCGCGCCCAAAGCCACGGCACCATCTGGAAAATCTTCGCAGTCCACTTCGACCCCGGAGAGCGATCCACCCGTCAACGTGACATCATTTCCAGAACGTGTGACTTCAGCGCCCATCGCTTCGAACACCGACAGCAACGCCGCATCTGGCTGATCCATACTGTGGGCAAAGTTGGGCACCGTGATGCTGGCCCCTGGGACCAAGGCCCCCACCAACCACCAATAGGCCGCGGTACTGGCATCGGGAGGCACGACTTGATCAGGTACAGAAGGCGCGCTGGGCTTCACCGAAAATGAGTCTGCATGTTCTTGGACTTCAGCTCCCACTTCGGCCAACGCCCGCATGGTCATGCGAAGGTACGGCGCGCTGGTGGGCGCTTCGGTGCACCGCAGCGTGACCCCGTGGCTTGTCCAAGGGGCCACCAACAACGCGGCCGAGAGGAACTGACTGGAGGCGACTTCACCAACTTCAACCTCACCCCCGGAGATCCCGCGAATGCAACGCACCGGGAGATGCCCCGCTTCGCCCAGCCACTCGAAGCGCGCACCGAGAGACTCCAAAATCCGAATGCCATCGCCCATTGGGCGTTCACGCAAACGTGCTGATCCATCGATCGTGACCGGCTCGTCACAAAGGGTCGCCGCAGCCAACATGAAGCGAGCTGGGGTGCCGCCATCTCCCAAGTCCACGGTGCCCCCACGTGGGAATCGCCCCCCAACCCCATGGACTTCCCAACCATGCTCAAGTTCGACACAACGAACGCCCAATGTCTGCAGCGCGACCACCAATCGATCGCAGTCGTCACTACGCAGGGCGCCGGTAACCACCGATGTTCCTTCGGACAAAGCCGCCAAAAGAAGGGCACGATTGGTCCCGCTTTTGGAACCAGGAACCGCCATCCGGGCCTGAAATGGACCCGGCGCGAGCGGTGTGATGGACAGTGGGTCCGGATGAATCAGAGGTTGCCCCGACGAGCCTGCTCGCGTTCGATGGCTTCGAACAAGGCTTTGAAGTTGCCTTTCCCGAAGCTTTGTGATCCGCGGCGGCAAATGATTTCGAAGAACAACGTGGGTCGATCTTGCAACGGCTGGGTGAACAACTGCAGCAGGTACCCCTCGTCGTCAGCATCCACCAAGATGCCGAGATCCGCGATCTTCTCGTGATCCTCTTTGACGTCCCAACCCAACGCTTCCACACGCTTCCAGACTTCGTCGTAGTAGGACTGAGGCACCTTGAGGAAGTTCACGCCGCGTCGACGAAGTTCGTGCACCGAATGCAACTCATCGTCGGTTCGCAACGCCAAGTGCTGCACCCCGGGGGTATCGTTGTGCCAATCGAGGTACTCCTCAATTTGGCTCTTGCGACGTCCTTCGGCCGGCTCATTGATCGGCATTTTGATGACCCCAAAACCAGAGTCCATCACTTTGGACATCAATGAGGTGTACTCGGTTGAGATGTCAGCGTCATCGAAGTGCTTGAACAACTTGAATCCGAGGACTTCGGAATACCACTCCACCCAGTGGTTCATCTTGCCCAATTCGACGTTGCCCACCAAATGGTCCACAAACTCCAGACCACATGGGTTTTGCCGGTTGTACTCATTGAGCGGGAAGTGGTCGACCTTCTCCCAACCGGGACCAAACCGGCCCCCCGCCCGAACGGCGTTCAAGCCGTAGTCACCCTTTCGGGAAACAAATGTGTGCAAGACACGTCCATACGACCGAATGGCCGCCCGGACCACAGTGCCATGTTCGTCGGTCTCTTCAATGGGCTCGTACCCTGACTCAGCGCCGTTCCGGATGGCTTGTTCGTATGCGGCTACGGCATCATTCACGGTCAACGAGACGTCTTTGACGCCGTCGCCGTAGGTGGCCACTTCCTGAGCCGCCTCGTGCTCGGTCGTCAATCCCGTCTCCAAAATCAGTCGGATGTTGCCCTGACGAAGCAGGTAGGAAGCCGTGTCCCGGCTGCCGGTGGTCAGATCTCGGTACTGCTCGACTTGGAACCCAAAGTTCCAGGCGTAGAAATACGCGGCCTGCTTGGCGTTGCCGCAATAGAAGCGAACGTGGTCCACATCGTGCAGACGCAATGGATCGCTGGCATCGATTTCAACCGGTTCAGAGCTGGGACGTGTTTGACTCATAATGGCGCCCTCCATGAGGCTATTCATATTGTACGCCAAGGCCGAATCCATGCGATTCGCCCTAGAATCACGTTATGGCTGAAGGACCAAAGACATCCAAGCTGGAAACCGTGGAACCGATCGGGTCACGGGTGCTGATTCGCAAAGACGAAGACCGCAAGCAGACCAAGAGCGGAATACACCTTCCCGACAAAATCGAAATCCCTACCCTCACGGGCCGGGTGGTCGCCATCAGTGCCCAAGTGGAGCACGATGAGGACTACCCCATCCGGCAATACGACCGAGTCCTGTTCAATCCCAAACAAGGCATCCCGGTCGACTTCGAAGGCGACAACCGACTGTTCGTGATTCCGGTCGAGGACGTGGTGGCCGTCTTTCGGAAAGACTGACCGAGCTTCGAGATTCAGTTGAGTGGTGTGCTTGAACCCGACGCGCTACCGCGTCGCGCGTTGATAAAGCTCTTCAAGTACACGGCAAACAACACCGTGCACAGCATGGAACAAACGGCGGTGACCAGCTCGGTCTGCGTCCACGCCTCGCCAGCCGCCGGCAGCGCTGAAAACACATTCCCCATGCCAAACAATGCGGCCAAGATGGCCACATGCATGATGTGCTTGCGGAAGGCGGGGTACACCAGCGAAAGCATGCCGCACGCCTCAAGAGCACATCCAATGGCGGCCAGAATCAAGCCTGGGGCCGTGGACCCTGAATGATCAATCATGGTGAACACCCCACCCATCAGCACCGCACCACCAATCAAGAGCGTGAATGTCGGGATGAATTTCGTTGGGGCGGGTTTGGCATCCATGGGTTCGATCCTACCTTTAGAATCCAGCCATGGCGTATTACCGAACACTGGGTCAGCTTCCCTCCAAACGACACATCCAATTCCGTGGTCCCGATGGCCGGCTGTATGCCGAAGAGGTCTTTGGCACCGAAGGCTTTGTTGGCCCCACGTCCACCATGTACCACATCCATGCCCCGACCCAAGTGATGGGCTGGGAAACCTTGTACAGCACCAAGCCGGAATATGTGGAAACGGACACGATGCGGATGCGACATGTGAAGAGCATGCCGCTGCCTCCCAAGGGCGATCCCATCACCGGCCGCGTGGTGCTCTTTGGCAACGCCGATTGCGAAATGAGCGTCTGTGTTCCAGACGAAGAGATGAAGTACCACTTCAACAACGCCATGGGTGACGAATGCATCTTTGTTCACTTTGGCAAAGGAACGCTGTACACCCAGTTCGGAACGATCCCCTTCCGGGAACGCGACTACCTCATCATTCCCAAAGGCACGATTTACCGCTTGGTCTTCGACGACACCCCTGAAGGCAAAGAACGCCCTCGAATCATGGTCATTGAAACCGCCAACGGTTCTCATATCGGGCCGCCACCGCGCTACATTTCAAAGCAGACCAGCCAGTTCCTCGAACACGCGCCGTATTGCGAACGTGACCTGCGCGGTCCTGAATTTCCTTTGACTTTTGACGAGTCCGGGGAGTTCGAAGTGCGCATCAAAGCCCGACACCGCGTCCACAAATACATCTACGACCACCACCCGTTGGATGTTGTGGGCTGGGATGGGTGTTACTACCCGTACGCCTTCAACATTGATGACTTCAGTCCGATCGTGGGCAAGCACCACATGCCCCCCCCGACCCACCAAACATTTGAAGCCCACAACTTTGTGATTTGCTCCTTCTGCCCCCGCCCGTTGGACTTCCATGAGAAAGCCATCAAGGTTCCATACAACCACTCCAATCTGGACTCCGACGAAGTGCTCTACTACGTGGCCGGTGACTACAAAGCACGAAAGGGCATCGAAGTGGGTTCCCTGACCGCGCATCCCCAAGGCATCCCGCATGGCCCCCATCCGGGCACCGTGGAAAAATCCCTCGATGCCACCCACACCAGCGAACTGGCGGTGATGTGCGACACCTTCCGGCCCCTTTTCCCCACCAAAGCTGCGCTGGAACTGGATGACGCGGAGTACCCATCGTCATGGCAAGGGGCCTCCGCCCCGGCCCCTGGCACCCACCGACCCGACGGATCGTTTGACGCCTGAACCAACGGATGAGGCAGGAACTCAACGTCTTCATCTGAAATCGTTCAGGCCAGTCGCTCAAACAGCCGCAGAGGGTCAAAATCGGCCACTGAGCCCAGATTGCGTCGAATATCAGCCAGAATCCACGATGGTTCGACGGGAAACGTTTGTGTGTCACACAAAATCGGTCAATAGCCCGCTGGAGCAAGACGGGTTTGCGTCAATTTGACGTGATTTTTGTGTCGCAAAACAGTTGCAATGACGAATCATGCCGCAATCACCGGCGTGTTTCGCGCATTTCTGGTGCATATGTCGCGAAACATGCGAAATTTTCGTTCAATCGGCCAACTTTGGGATCGAAGGCCCTTCTTTTTCGTACGGTAATGACGCAATAACGCATTTCTTCCCAAACGGAGTTGGACCAGATGCACGAACGTCGAGTGGCCTTGTTGATGAATCGCGACAGCTCACACACCCGCGAGGTGTGTGCCGGAGTGCTGGGCTACGTCGCCGAGGGCGCCCGCTGGTTCGTGCACCTGTCCCCATCGGATCCCCGAGCTCTTGAGCCGCTCAAAGAATGGCAACCCGATGGCGTCATCGCCCACTTGTTCAACGAAGAGCTGGCCGATGGCTTGGCCGCCTGGGGTGGCCCCGTCGTCAACATCACCAGCACCCTGAACGACCCCCGCTTCCCCATGGTGGAGGTCAAGCACGATGCGGTCGGCGTGATGGCAGCCGAGCACCTTTTGGAAAGAGGGTTCCGCCACTTTGGATTTGCAGGATCTGATCGCTCTGGATTTGCTGTGTCCCGGAAGCAGGCGTTCCACCGCCGTGTGCAAGAAGCCGGTGGCTCCTTCGCCGCGTGCCATGTGGAAGATCTCCCTTTGCGTGACCCCGGAACCAGCTGGTCCGGGATGCAAGAAACCTTCAGCGGCTGGCTTCGCGATCTTCCCAAACCCGTTGGCGTCCTCTGCTCCATGGACGGCGTGGCCCGCCGATTGGCCGCCACTTGTCGCAGCATGGACATGAACGTCCCGGAGGAAGTGGCCATCCTCGGCGTGAACGACGACGAGTTTGAATGCGTGGTGGCACGTCCGAATCTTTCTTCAATTGCCATCCCCGCACGCCGCATTGGCTACGACGCCGCCGCCTTGCTGGAAAATCTGATGGCCGGAGAACCACGACCGCAAAGCGACATCACGCTGCAGCCCCTCGGCGTGGTTTCTCGCCGCTCCACCGAAGCGGAAGCCACCGAAGACGAGATTGTTCGCACCGCGCTGCGGTACATCCGCGCGAACTATCGCGAACCGATTCGCGTTGATGATGTTGCTGACGCCGCCGGCCGTCCCCGCCGCACGCTGGAACGCCGCTTCCGGCGAGCCTTGGATCGCACGGTGCTGGACGAAATCACCCGTCGACGCATCGAAACCGCCCGGCGTTTGCTGGTCGAAACCGATCTGGACATCGGTGGCGTCGCCAAGCGTTCTGGCTTCTCCGATGCCCGGCGCATGGCCGTAGTCTTCCGTGAGCGTTTGGGACGTACCCCGAGCGACTTCCGCAAAGAAGCACGTCCCGCTTAATCGGTGTTCTTCGAAAAGAGGAACTCGTTCAAACGAACTGGGTTCGTCCGGGGATGGCGTACCCATCGTTGGGCAGCGAAGCGTCGAGCGACAACTCCTTCGGGAACAGATCAAGCTTGGACTCGGTGATCTGCTTCCACGAGATCTTTTGTCCGGTGTACGCCGCGACCCGGCCCATGACCGCCGCCAAAGAAGCGTCGGCGGTGTCTTGCAACTCGACAATCGGGGAACCACCTCGAATGGAATCGATCAGATCTTTGTGCTCTTGGCGGTAAGCCACCCCGATGTCGCCGCGTTCCCGGTAGATCACCTTGCCAGCAGCATCAACAATCCTGGTGCCACCGTTGATGGCCTTGATGGAAGCCACCCCTTCAGAACCGTAGATCATGTTGTCGGCGTTGCCGGCGGTGCCAGGAATCTGCCGGCACATGAAGGAACACAGTCGTTCCCCCTCCGGAGCGTCGAAGGTGTAATCAACACTCATCGAGTCCCACATTTGTGAATCTTCAGGCCGGGTGAATCGGCCTCCGGAGCCGTACGCCGTGGTGGGATTGCCCAACAACCACGTCATGACATCAACATTGTGGACGGCCTGCTCGCAAATCTGATCGCCCGACAACCAGATGAAGTGCATCCAGTTGTTGATTTGGTACTCGGCATCCGTCATGCCTTCTTGACGCTCACGGTTCCAGATTCCGGTGGAGCAGTACCGTGCGGTCATTCCCTTGACGGTGCCAATCGCACCTTGCTTGATCATTTCGATCGCTTCGACGTAGTTCTTCTGGCGCCGGTATTGCGTGCCGGTCACAATGGCGGTCCCGTTTTTCTTGGCGAGTTCGTGCGCCTCTTTGCAAATCCGCCAGCCGGCGGGATCCACACACACTGGCTTCTCAGCAAAGACATGCTTGCCGGCTTGCACGGCTTCCAAAACATGACGCGGACGGAATCCCGGCGATGTGGTGAAGTGCACGACGTCCACACTTGGGTTGTTCAAAATCGCTTGGTAGCCATCCAAGCCAACGTGGGCTTGCTCGTTGGCAATTTGAACCTTGTCACCATGCGACTTCTCGAGGTTTGCTTTGGCCGCTTGGACCTTGCCCTCATTCACATCCGAGATGGCCACCAACCGGACACTGTCGTTGACCGCCATGGTGTCACCAATCGAGCCTTTGCCTCGTCCGCCACAACCCACCAAAGCCAAGTTGAGGGTGTCTTCCCGTCCCACCCCGAACCCACCCGCAAAGGGAGTGGCGGCGGCAACCGCGGCGGCGGTGGTCAAAAACTGTCGGCGATCGGTTGAGGTCATGCAGGGCTCCGTTCTGGTTGAAGCCCAAGGATAATGCGTCTTATTCGGCTGGGGTAATGGTTCCTGCACACCGGCCCAGACCAATACGGACGGCCCCTGGCATCTCGCACCACGCCCTCATGATGATTTCGTCACCGTCTTGCAGGAATTTGCGTTCGGTGCCATCGGGCAGCTGGATCGGTTCCGACCCCCGCCACGTCCGCTCGAGCAAACAGCCCCGGCTCTCAGGTTCTGGTCCCGACACCGTTCCGGAGGCAATCAAGTCACCAGAACGCATGGCGCAACCACTGGAAGTGTGGTGCACCAACATTTGTTCGATGGTCCAGTGCATGTGCCGGAAATCACCGGTACTGATCACAAACGGATCCTCACCGCGCTCGCGCATGCCTGCGGTTCGAATGGCGGTTTCACACACGATCCCCAGAGACTGGTCCGGGCGATCGGGATGCAGATACGGCAAGTTCTCGGGATCTTCCGGTCCGCGGGCCGGACCAGCCACCCGGAACGGCTCGAGGGCTTCCATGGTGACCACCCAAGGAGACACCTGGGTGCAGAAGTTCTTGGCGTTGAATGGGCCGAGCGGCTGGTATTCCCATTTTTGTATGTCCCGGGCCGACCAGTCGTTCACAATGGACAGACCAAAGATGTGCTGCGGAGCTCGGCTCATTTCGATGCGGCTGCCCATGGCATTGCCTTCACCCACATAGAAGCCCAGCTCGAATTCGTAATCCAGCAAACGCGAAGGGCCATCGATGGGGTCGTTGGCCTCGACCGGAAGCGTCTGGCCACTCGGGCGACGGACTTCGCCGCCTTCAAGAACCACCGTGCTGGCCCGCCCGTGGTATCCCACGGGGAGATGGCGGTAATTGGGCATCAGTGGGTTGTCCGGCCGGAACATCGAGCCCACGTTGGTGGCGTGGTGAATGGAGCAGTAGAAATCGGTGTAGTCACCAATCGCAAATGGCGCGAGCATGGTGCCTTCTGCCTGTGGACGAAGCACTTCGGTTCGAGCTTGACTGTCGTCGTGCAGCGACGGATCCGAACCCGTCAGCAGCGCGGAAATGCGGCGACGAAGCTCTCGGCGAACATCGGCCCCCAAATTGGCGAGTGCGTTCAGGTTTGGCGCGGCGGCGGCACAAGCCAGCTCCCCGCACTCACCCAACAGTCCGCGTTGCGTGGCCACTTTGAGGTCAAAAGCCTCTTCGCCGATAGCCACCACGGGACGCGGTCCTTCACCAAAGTCCATCACGCCGAACGGAAGGTTCTGCACTGGAAAATCAGCATGATCTCGGGCGGATTCCACCCATGAGATCAAGTCAGGATCGTGTGTGTGGTCAAGTGACATCACTTCTCCTCCGGCATCAAGCCGAGCTTTCGCAGCCCCGAACGAGGGTCATCGAATGAACAGCAGCCCCACGAAATCACAAAGCGCTGACGGGCTTCCGCGATTTCAAAGTCCTCCAGTTCCCAGTCGTCCACCCGGACCAGGGTTCCACTGAACTCAAAATCATCGGCCGAAGCCTGAAGAATGGGGATCAGATCCGAGTCATCGCAATCACGAAGATGCGCGACTGCGGCCGCCGTCAAAAAGTTCAAAAATCCGTGGGCCGTTGCCCCTTCGACGACGTCGGACGGGGCTCGAAGAGGCCAGTGCATTCCCGCCGTGCCTTTCAGTGGGACTTCTGCCGAAGCAGCATCGAGCAAGAATTTGGCCGTGGCTTCCAGAGTGGGGAAGTCTTCGGCGGCCAAACCTCCGGTGCGGAGCTTCACACCAGCGTCTCCGCCGACAATGGTGGCCAGCGTCCCCCGAATATCACCACGCCAATCCAATTCGAAGAACGGGAACACCTCATCGGGCATGTGGTTCAACGCTGCTTCGATGCTCGCGGGCGAATCACCTTTGATTTCCACCACATCAGCAATGGCGAAGCCTTCCGATGGGTCGACATGCCGATCGTTGAACTGTTCCAGAGCTTCCACATCGGCGGCCAGCCCGTCCGCGTCGTGACGCACCAGCACCGAGAGCGGCCAAGGCTCCTCATCCTCAGCCCGGGGAAGGTGGGGAAGGGCCGATTCCTCAAAGGCCTTGAGTTCCGTGGCTTTGAGCACAAAGCGCTCCAACATCCAAGCATCGGGATGGGCTCGTGCCTTCGCGTAGGTCGCCACCGCTTCGGACATGGTTTGCTTGGCGGGAGGAAACAGGCCCGCAAAATCGATGGTGTGTTCCAGCAACATCACCGCCGCCGGAGGGACGCCGGGGATTTCAGGCGGACGCCATTCTGTGTCGCCGCCAATGTCGTGTTCGGTTGCCATGCTTCAATCTCCGAATCAGGAGGCAAAATCAGGGGCAGAAGCCACGCAGCGTTCAATCCGCCGCAGCACCGAGGCTTTCCCGAGAATGGCGAGAGTATCCGGCAAAGGCGGGCTTGTCGTGCCTCCGGTGACTGCAACGCGAAGTGGCATCCCGGCGGCCCCAAAATTTCCCTCGGCATGGGCATCGGCCCAAGCTTGCAACGCCGCTTCGATGTTTGAGGCGGTGAAGGATTCAATGGCAGACAGCACGACGGACAAATCTTGCAGGCGGGAGAAGCCCGAAGGCTCGCCCTTGGCCAACGCTTTTCGGGTGCCTTTGGTCACCGGCCAAGTGATGTCTTCGTCATCCATAACGAAGAACCGGCATGAGCGAGCCGGATCGTCCAAGGTTTTGGCCCGCTCCCGATTGGACTCCGCAATGAGCGCAAACTGCTCGGGGGTGGTTTTCTCGATGAATTCTGGATGCTCGGCCTCACAGTGGTCCCGGAATCGGGTCAAGAACTCCTCGGGCGTCATGGCCTGAATGGCATCCAAGTTGAACGCCAGCAATTTTTGGCGATCAAAGCGCGCGTTCGACTTTCCAATGCGATCCAACGTGAAGTTCTCACACAAGAATGCGCCATCGAATTTTTCAAGATCGTCCCCAGCGGACCAACCCAGCAGGGCCAAGTAATTGATCAAGACCTCGGGGAGGTATCCCGCACGTCGGAAGTCATCCACGCTGACTTCGGGCAAATCAATGCCAAGTTCTTGCGCCAATCGCTCGGCACATTCGTGGGGCAATTGCCGGGTTTTATCAGAAAGCCACGCTTCCCAACTTTCAGAGTCCACCGACTCCGCACTGGTCAACCCGCGATCTTTGATCTCTTTGCGCAATGCTTTGTCTTTGTCCCGCTTGCTCATCTTGGATCCGTCGGGATTTTGGATCAGAGGCAAATGGGCATACACCGGACGATCAAAGCCCAACGCTTGCTGCAGGAGAACATGTCGAGGAGTGTTGGCCAAATGCTCTTGGCCCCGAACCACATGGCTCACGCCCATGCTGGCATCGTCAACCACGACGGCAAAGTGATACGTGGGGAAGCCATCTGCTTTGCGAATCACAAAATCGTCGACCTCACCCGGGGCAATCCTGACTTCCCCCAGCACTTCATCCTGAATGATGACTTCGGAGTCGTCGGGCACCCGGAAGCGAATGACGTGATCGTCGCCCCGATCCAGACGCTGCTGGACATCCGCCGGATCCAACTGGAGGGCGGCCCGGTCATACCGATACGGGCGCTTCTCGGCTCGGGCTTGATTTCGGGCCGCCGTCAGTTCCTCACCGGTCTCAAATGCGGGATACGCCATTCCGGCATCAATGAGTCGTTGCAAATGCTCTTGGTACACCGAAAGACGCTGGGATTGGAAGTAAGGACCATGGTCTCCCCCGCCGAAGCCTTCGTCTTCGGGGCCTTCGTCCCATCTAATCCCCAACCACCGCAAGTCTCGGAGAAAGCCCAAGCTGGCCGCATCACTGGAGCGCTTCTGATCCGTGTCTTCGATCCGCAGCAAAAAAGCACCGTCGTGCTTCCGGGCCAAAGCCCAACAGAACAAAGCGGTTCGCGCTCCACCAACATGCAGGTCGCCGGATGGGCTGGGAGCAAATCGTGTTCGACAGGTCATGCAATCCTCACTCAGGGCTGGAGTCCAAAGGGAAAAGGATATCCGGCACCACGGGTCGGATCAGAACCACTTCAACCTCATCACCCACCACCAGCAAATGCCGGCCGGCCGGAGCGGCCACCGCCGCCGCCGGGCCGGGGCCTGAATTCACAGCGCGTGCATTTGCGGGGGCAATCAACAACACCTCATCGGCCTCCAACTCGAATGAAGAACGATCGAGCACGTTGCGCACCGGGCGGAACGCGGGACCAGATCGATGGGCCAACTCAAGCTCACCGGCAACTCGAGGGCCATCTTCGTGCAGCCGAATCCAGCCACGCAATTCCAGAGCCAAGCGGCCCCCTTCCACCAACCGGGGGCGGCCATTCACAATGACCGCTCGACGTTTGCGGGCCGCAACCTCAGCGAACAGGGGTTCAAAGGAAAGCACTTCGCCCAAAGAGGACTCGATGGCGGCCCGGGGAGGACCAAGGGTCGCCACCAAAGCACGGGCCTCCAGTTCATCCATGCGCTGCTGAAGGAGTCCCAAGCCATCGGGCGTGCCGCGTTCTTCGCCGAGAAAATCGAGCAGCCGGTCGGGCATGGGGCCATTGGCATCAAATCGAAGACGCAGCAATTCGAGACCAGGGATCCGACCATCACGGCTTGGCGAACGGGAACTCGTCCGAATCGACGCCGGCGTTTCTTCGCGTTCAACTTCAATTGGATTTGATTCAGAAGGTGGAGCAACTTCCGCAATGGAAACCACCGAAGCGCTGGCGCAGCCCAGCATGCTTACCAAAGCCAGATGGGCAACAATCCGAATCACGGAGCATCAAAACCGTTGATGCGATCGATGAGTTGACGGACCAAACCAAATTTGTGCTTGGTGTGGTGGAAGACCAGCCGGGGAAGGTGGGTGACTTCTTCTTCTTCGGGCAAAGCCGCGGTGTTTTCGATGCGCCCCGAGGCGATCAAAATGCTGAATTCCTCATTCAGAATGGCCAATTCTTCTTCGGTCAGCGCCCGGGTCAACCGCAGCACCAACTTGTCGTGCACGTAGCGGGCGGACTGGTACACCCGGTAGAACGAAGTGATTTCTTCCACGGCTTCTTCGGGCGAAGACACAATCCGGTACAGGCCGGGGTCTTCCGGGCTGATCCAACCTTCCTTGAGCAAGGCACCCTTGGTGAAATCTTCCCAGCGCTGCCAGAAGTCACCGTCTTGGCCTTCGACCAAGACCACAGGAACAATGGGACTCTTGCCGGTTTGAATGAGCACGAGGGCTTCAAAGACTTCATCCATGGTGCCAAAGCCGCCGGGGAAACCCACGATCGCTTCGGCATGGTCAACGAACATCAACTTCCGCGTAAAGAAGTACCGGAAGTTGATCAGTTTGGGATCACCCTCGATGACTTCATTGGCCGACGTCTCGAACGGAAGACGAATGGACAACCCAAAGGAACGTTCCCGACTTGGGCCCTCATGACCGGCTTTCATGATGCCGTCGCCGGCACCGGTGATGGACATCCAGCCTTGTTCGGCCATGCGGCGGCTGAATTCCACCGCGGCGAGGTAATCGGGGTGGTCCTCGGGCGTGCGGGCCGAGCCGAAGATCGAGACTTTGCGAACATCTTCCCAGCCGTGGAAGACGTGGTAGGCGTACCACATCTCTCGCATGGCGGAAGCCATCAACCGAACCTGGCCCTCGTCGTGCTGGGAACGACGGACTCGAAGCATGGTCTCGCAGATGTCAGCCAGCATGCGGTCGCGGAAGTCGGAGTAATCAAAACCCATGCCCGCCAAAAAGGACTGCATGCGTTTGCGTTCGTCTCGTGGATCAGGAGCCATGGGGATCAGTCTCTCCGGAATCGTCTTCAGACTCCAGTGGTCGCAACCCCACCCGCCAGGTGGAAGTGGCCGGAATCGCGGTTTCTTGGCCTTGAGCGTCCTTGATCACCAAATCTTCCCAGCCAAAAACCGGCGATGGAGGAAAGCCGTCGCCAGAAAACAACCGGTACCCGGCCTGCAAACTCACCGTGCCCGAATCGCCTTCCAATCGGTAGACGAAGGTGCGAAGCCCCCCGCCATCCACGAACCCAGTCTCGGCGTAGGACGGGTCGATTTCGAGTTCCCGCGGGGTCCCCACCGCCGCCCGAAGTGCAGCTCGGAAGGCCGAACGCTGGGCGGCGTCCTCGGCGGGGGCGAACGAATCAATCTCACCGGTGCCGGACAACGCCCCAATCAGCGCCGCCGGGCCGGAGTACATCTCACTTCTTGGTCCGCGCAACCACAGAAAAACCCCAAGCACAAAGGGAATCGAAACACACAGGGTGAACAACTGGGCGATGCGAGCAAAGGGACGCCCCCAGCGTTTTCCATCCTTCGTGTCGCGAAGACCACGCACCGCGATGAACAGCGGAATGGGCGGGAACCAGAAGAACGCGAACGCCATCGGGATCGCCAAAAAGGCAAACAGACTTGGATCAGGTCGATCAGACTTCTGTTCAGGGTTCATGGGGAAAAAGGCTCCAGGACCAGTTCGTCGACCTTCAACTGCAAAGAGAATGGTTCGGTTGGATTGGGTTCCACCGTGATGGTGGCGTTGGCAAAGCACCATGCGTCCGCCCCCGAGAGTCGCAGCGCGACGTCGAGGGTGCGGCCCATATTGCCCTTGGCCTGCATTCGCACAATGTCCACCGAAAAATCTTCACCGAGCGGGTCGGCCACGCCGGCGTACATCCCTTCGGGGCCAACACTGGCCCGAATGGCGGCCGGGGTTTGGGTCTCGACCATGTCCACCACACTGGAACCCACTTCGCTGAGCATCCACAGGTTGAACAAGCCCATGAAGAAGCCAATCCAGATGGCCCGGGCCGCCCGCATGCGGTCTCGGGGGTGTCCAGGGTCTTTGGCTTCCTTCCGCAGGGCGATCAACCCAAGGACAGAGCCCACCATGCTGACCAAATGGCAGCCGGGCAGGCACGCCACAATCATGGCGATCAAAGGAAGCGGTCGTCGGGGCGGCTCTTGCACCTCAGTCAGTTTAGGCTGACGGGCGTATGGCAGTGGATGCAGTAGTCATGGGACTGGGCCGCTTCGGCGGTGGCTTGGCGGCCGCGGAGAGTTTGTTGGCGGAGGGCCGGCAGGTGCTGGTGACCGACTTGGCCGAAGAAGCGGCCCTCCAAGCCTCCGTCACCAAGCTCCGAGAGACCTTCGGAGCGCAAGTGCGCTTTCGACTTGGGGGCCACGAGCAAGAAGATTTTGCCCAAGCCGAGTTGGTCATCGCCAACCCCGCCGTCCCCCAACCTTGGGACAACCCCTATCTCCAGACGGCATGGGCGTCCGGCGCCACCGTCACCACCGAAATCGCACGCACGCTGGATCAACTCAGTGATCGCAAGACCATCGCCATCACCGGCAGCGCAGGCAAAAGCACCACCACCGCCATGACCCACGCGGCATTGGTCGCGGCGGGGATCCCAGCCACACGCGGTGGCAACTTGGGTGAGTCCCTCATCGGAACACCAAAGGACCACACGTTGGTGGTGGAACTGTCGAGCGCGATGGCGTGGTGGCTCTACGAAGCACCGAAGGCCCCCCAACCAACCTTCGACGTCGCGCTCCGCACCAACTTGGCCCCCAACCATTTGGATTGGCATGGCGACATGACGCACTACGCGCAGTGCAAGCAAGCCATCTTGGACCACGCCAAGGTGGCACTCGATGGAAGCACCCTCTCACCCTACGAAGGCGAACTGCTGGTGCCCGGCCACCACAACCGCATCAACGCGGCCGCCGCCCTCGCCGCCGTCACCGCTTTGGCACCCCATCGTCCGGCAACTGATTTCGAACAAGGACTGGCGTCATTCTCGGGGCTCCCGCACAGACTGGAGCGGGTGGTCGTCCCGCACTTCCCCAACAATGGTTTTTGGAACGACTCCAAAGCCACCACGGCCGAAGCGGTCGCGCTGGCGATCGCCGCGGTTCGGGAGAAGGGGCCGGTGCGATTGATTGCCGGAGGGAAAGGCAAAGGGACCGACCTCGGCCCGCTGTGCGATCTGTTCGGGCAGTGCGTCAAGACGTACACCATTGGAGAAATCGGAGAAGAGCTGTACACCCGCGCTGAGGGGGCATGCACGCACGCGGTGACCCTGGATGCTGCGGTGGCCGCCGCCACGGCGGAACTTTCACTTGGAGAGCAGCTTCTTCTTTCTCCTGGCGCAACAAGTTGGGACCAGTTCGAGAATTACGAAAAAAGGGGAGAGGTCTTCAGAGCCCTAGTGCAGCGAAAAAGCTGATACACCAAGCAGTGATCCTCTTACGACATTTTTATTGGTCATTTTTATTGCAACATCCGAGAATTTTCGGATTAGTTTGTCAACATGATCACCACTCTTGTCGCAGCATCGTTGTTCCAAAATTCTGCCCCAATCAACCATGAATATTGCGGACTACTTCTGGAGCCCCAAGCACAACAGATCGTGATGGATCGACAAAATGCTGGCTTGTACCAACCGAATGCCTCCCTCTTGGGTACTGAACAACTTGTGATCACCGTTGCTTGGCATGTGCTGACCAATGGCGCAGAAGTGGCCATTGAGGAGCCAACCCTGGCCGACATGCTGGACGCCATGAATGATGCATTTGCCCCCGCCAACATCAGCTTTGCGGCGATGCCCGGAGTGAATTACATCAGCCCGGAATCGATTGGCGAAGCTTGGCCAGAAATATCCAACGTGGACAATTTTCGCTCCACCAACGTTCTACCCAACGCGCTCAATATCTACTGGGCTCCGCAGCTCTCTGGCCTCTGTGGCATTTCTGCGTTTACCTTTTCTGCAGGCTCCCCCACCATCGCGATGGCTTCGGGGCCTTGTGCCGGATGGCCTGATGTCACTGGCGTATTGGTGCATGAAGTAGGGCACTGGTTTGATTTGTTCCACACGTTTGAAACCTTTTACGGACAAGAGTGCGTCAGCGGAAGCAACTGCAATGACGCTGGTGACTTGGTGTGTGATACCCCAGCCAGTTTTGGGCTCGGCTTTGACTCATGCGTCAATCCAGACACCTGCAATTTGAGAGCGTCCTGTTCCAATGAAGCTGGACCGTGCGCTGGAGACGAGGACTACAACCCCAGCACCACCAATTACATGTCATACAGCTACCCGCGTTGCCTTACTGAATTCAGCCCATTGCAGTACGAAAGAATCCGAGCAACGGCAGAGAATTTTCGCACTGACTACCTCAATACTTTTCTGCACGTAACGTGCCCAGGGGACATCAATGTCGATGGTGCGGTGAATTTCAGCGACCTGCAATTTGTGCTCAGTGGATGGGGGCCTTGCGCTGGAGCATGCCCTGCCGATCTCAATCAAGATCTTGAGGTGAACTTCAGTGACCTTCAGATCATTCTGAGTGGATGGGGCAATTGCAACAGCTGTCTGGCCAACGGCGATTGTGACGACGGTGATCCGGACACCCTCGACATCTGTATCTTTGGGGTGTGCTTCAGCACCCCAATACCAGAATGCCCTGCCGGTGAGATCAAAGACTGCAATGGCAACTGCGCTCCGGCAAATTGGCTCGGCGACGGTATTTGTGATGACGGTGACTACGAATACAACGGCGCACTCATCGACTTCAACTGCGAAGAGTTCAATGCTGACGAAGGTGACTGTGGCCCCTGAACATTGCTCGCGTTGAGAGTCCGCGTTTTCTTTCGCTAAAAATCAGCCCGACCCGGCGTCCGCGGGAATGGAATCACGTCCCGAATGTTCGCCATGCCGGTCGCGTACAAGATCGTGCGCTCGAAGCCCAAACCAAATCCGGCGTGCGGCACCGTGCCGTACTTCCGAAGATCGCGGTACCACCAGTACGGCTCGATCTCGAGACCGCACTCCACGATGCGGCGGTCCAAGACATCCAGCCGCTCTTCGCGTTGTGATCCGCCAATGATCTCGCCGATCCCGGGTGCAAGCACATCCATGGCCGCGACGGTTTTTTCGTCGTCGTTCAGTCGCATGTAGAACGCCTTGATGTCCTTGGGGTAATTCATCACCACCACTGGTCGACCCACCAGCTCTTCGGTGAGGTACCGCTCGTGCTCGGACTGCAGATCCATGCCCCACGAGACCGGGAATTCAAACTTCACGCCCTTCGCCACCGCGGCTTCCAAGTGCTTGATGGCGTCGGTGTAGTCCATGCGGTCAAACGAAGCGTCCACGAACTTTTCCACCCGCTCGATGCAACCATCATCGATGCGGTCGTTGAAGAACTTCATGTCGTCGGGACGCTCGTTCAGAAGGTCTCGGAAGATCGCCTTCAAGAACCGCTCGGCCAAGTCCGCGTCGTCGGCCAAGTCTGCAAACGCAATCTCTGGCTCGATCATCCAGAACTCGGCGAGGTGGCGGGTGGTGTTGGAGTTTTCCGCCCGGAACGTGGGACCAAAGGTGTACACCTTGGACAGCGCGCAGGCGTGCGTTTCCACATTCAATTGACCCGACACCGTCAAGAACGCTTCCCGGCCGAAGAAGTCGCCGGAGTAGTCCACGCCGCCTTCCTCGTTGCGGGGCAAGTTCATCATGTCCAGCGTCGAGACGCGGAACATCTCACCCGCGCCTTCGCAATCGCTCGCGGTCACGATGGGCGTGTGCACCCACTGGAACCCGTCCTCGTGGAAGAAGCGGTGCACCGACTGGGCCAAGCAGTTCCGAACCCGAGTGATCGCACCGAACGTGTTGGTGCGGGTGCGCAGGTGGGCGACTTCCCGCAAGTATTCGAACGTGTGCCGTTTGGCGGCCACCGGATAGGTGTCTGGATCTTCGACCAGGCCCACCACTTCCACTTCGGCCGCTTGCATCTCGATGGACTGCCCCTTGCCTTGGCTCTCGGCCAAGACCCCACGACACACGACCGAACAGCCGGTGGTCAGGGTTTGGATTTCCGCGTAGTTGGGGAGATCGCCTTGGGCGACCACCTGCAGGGCGTCAAAGCACGAACCGTCGTGGACCGCCAGGAAGGACAACCCCGCCTTGGAGTCCCGCCGGGTGCGGATCCATCCCCGGATTTCCACGGTGTCGCCGACGGCCGCCGCGCCAGCAAAAATCTTCGAGACCGAGTGCCACTGCATGGTTCCTCCTCCCCCCTTCTGGGGGCTGAAGCGTCCATTGTGACGACCAAGCCCCCCCGATGCCAGAATGGCAGGAGGAAAGAGACCCCCATGACCCTCGGCAGCCAAAAACGGCTCCAAATCGGGCCAAGACCGGGCATGGGACTTGCAATTCCTCTGGCCAAGGAATCGTCGTCGTGCAGACACGCCACCTCATGGTCTCATATGACCCCCGCCGCGCCACCCCAGCGTTGGAGCAACTTCCGTCGCTCCTCGCCCCGGCCGGATTTGAGACCCGATTCGCCGCCAATGGCGAAGAGGCCGAGGTCTTGCTCGACTCCTGGACCGTCCACGTGGCGGTCGTGGATTGGGCGATTCCTCTCCGTGGTGAGGATTCACCAGGGAGCGTGGCCGGCGGCGCCTTCGTGCGACTGCTCCGGCGACGGGAGGCGCCCCCTCCGGTGATCGTGGTTCGCCCACCCATGGCAACCACCCGGGACCGGAGTCGGACGCTGACGGACGCGCTGCGGGAAGGCGTGTTCGCGGTTTTGGATCGACCGCTCCACACCGAGCGGTTGCTTGAAGTCTTGCGGAGGGCCACGGAACGGTCCGTTCCTCCAACTGAAAAGACAGGTCACAAACGCCCACAGGGTGGGCACAGGAGATTTGACCCATGAAGGTTCGTCCCCTCGGCGACAAAATCATCGTGAAGCGTGCGGAAGCCGCGGATCGCACCGACTCCGGCATCTTCCTGCCCGAGTCCGCAAAGGACAAGCCCAAGGAAGGCAAGATCGTGGCCCTCGGCAACGGCATCTTGAACAGAGAAACCGGCGACTACTTGCCCTTCACGGTCAAGAAAGGCGACGCCGTGCTCTTCTCTTCCTACGCCGGCACCGAAATCAAAATCGATGGTGAAGACCTCATCATCATGACCGAGGAAGACATCCTCGCGGTGATTGGCTGACCATGGAACGTGGACCTCTCATCCAAGTGCTCGAGGACATGGTCGGCTCGGCCAAGGAACTCGATTTGCACATGACGGGCGCCTCCGAAACGGTGGAGCTCCGGAATGTGGAAAAGGTGGAAGCGCTGATTTCCCAGCACGGCATCCGCGTCACCACCAAACAAAACGTGATCTACATCGACGCTTCCCACGTCTCCATGGCGTGGCAAACCCGACTTTGATCTGGAAACCACTTTGACTCATGCCACTCCAAGCTTCCCACCTGCAATCGGCCCTGTTGGCCCTGGACGGATCACGCGATGTTCGCTTGGTCCTCGAAGGCTGCGACGATTGCGTGGTGGCCCGAGCCCTGCTCGTGCCTGCGGAAGACGACGGCATTTTGAAACTGACTGACGGGACCCGCGAGGTCCTTATCGACGCCGGAAGAGTGATCCGCGTCGAGATCGGGCCCCCCGCCCGTCCCCTCTGATTTGCCCCACGGCACTGTGTGCCAGAAGGAAGCCACCATGGCCGCAAAAGAAATTGCTTACGACATCGACGCCCGCGAACGCATGCTGCGTGGCGTCCAAAAACTTGCCAAAGCGGTGAAGAGCACCCTCGGCCCCTCCGGCCGCGTGGTGATCCTTGAAAAATCCTTTGGCGCCCCCACCGTCACCAAAGATGGTGTCACCGTTGCCAAGGAAATCGAACTCGAAGACACCTTCGAGAACATGGGCGCCCAAATGGTCAAAGAAGTGGCCAGCAAGTCGTCCAAGGATGCCGGTGACGGCACCACCACCGCGACGGTCTACGCCGAAGCCATCTTCACCGAAGGATTGAAGAACATCACCGCCGGGGCCCACGCCCACGAAGTGAAGCGCGGCATCGACATCGGCGTCGACGCCATCACCAACGAGCTCGCCAAAATGAGCAAGCCCGTGCGTGACTCCAAGGAGATCGCCCAAGTCGGCACCTGTGCCGCCAACCAAGATGCCCAGGTCGGCAAGATCATTGCCGAAGCCATGGACAAAGTGGGCAAGGACGGCGTCATCACCGTGGAAGAAGGCAAGAGCCTCGAAACCGAAGTGGAACTCGTGGAAGGCATGCAGTTCGACAAGGGCTACTTGAGCCCCCACTTCGTCACCGACACCACGGCCATGACCGCGGATCTGGAAGACTGCTACGTCTTGATCCACGAAAAGAAGATTTCCAGCGCCAAAGACCTGCTGCCCATCCTCGGCAAGGTGGCCGAGGCCGGCAAGAGCCTGCTCATCGTCGCCGAAGATGTCGATGGCGAAGCCTTGGCCATGCTTGTGGTCAACAAGCTCCGCGGCGTCCTGAAGGTCGCCGCCGTCAAAGCTCCTGGCTTTGGTGATCGCCGCAAGGAAATGCTGCAAGACATCGCGGTCCTCACGGGCGGCACCGCCGTCATGGACGAACTCGGCGTCGACCTCGAGAAGCTTGAAGTCAAGGACTTGGGCAAAGCCAAGAAGGTCAGCATCGAGAAGGACGCCACCACCCTCATCGAGGGCGCTGGCAAGTCCAAGGACATCCAAGGTCGCATCGAGCAGATCAAAGCCCAAGTCGATGCCACCAGCAGCGACTATGACCGTGAGAAGCTTCAAGAACGCTTGGCCAAGTTGGCCGGCGGTGTGGCCCAAATCAACGTTGGTGCCGCCACCGAAGTGGAAATGAAAGAGAAGAAAGCCCGCGTCGAAGACGCGCTGCATGCTTGCCGTGCGGCCGTCGAGGAAGGCATCCTTCCCGGCGGCGGCGTGGCGGTCATCCGGGCCCGCAAGGCCTTGGCCGCGGCTCGGAAGAAGGCCACCGGCGACGAAAAGGTTGGCGTGGACATCATCGAACGTGCCCTGACCGCACCGATCAAGCAAATCGCCGAGAACGGCGGCCTTGACGGCTCGGTGGTGTGCGTGAAGGTGGAAGAGTCCGACGACGTCTCGTTCGGCTTCAACGCGGCCAACCGCTCCTACGAAGATCTCGTCAAAGCCGGCGTGATCGTGCCCACCAAGGTGGAACGGGTGGCCTTGCAAAATGCTGCCTCCATCTCAGGCCTGCTGTTGACCACCGACTGTGCCATTGTCGAGGTCAAGGAGAAGGCCAAGGCCGGAGCTGGAGCCGAGGACATGGATTACTAAATCCACCCCGAATCTTTTGATTCTTCTGCGGCCCCGGCATCGACCGGGGCCGCTTTCGTTTTAGAATGGTTGTGTGCTTCGAAAAGTCCTTCATTCCAAATTGCATCACGCTCGGGTGACCGAAGCCCGGGAGGATTACATCGGCTCCATCACGATCGACGCCGACTTGCTCGACGCGTGCGGCATGCGGGTCAACGATGTCGTCCTGATCGCCAATTGTGAAAATGGCGCCCGGTTTGAAACCTACGTCTTCCGTGGTGCACCGGGCTCACGCACGATCGGGTTGAACGGTGCGGCCGCCAAGTTGGTCTCCCCGGGCGACCGGGTCATCATCATGCACTGGGCCCACATGACCGACGCCGAATACGCCGACCACCACCCCACGTGCCTGATCTTGGACGAGCACAACGACATTGAGCGGACGATCCACTACGACCCCGATGTCTTGATTCCGCAACCAGTGCGATGAACAATCCGGCCGACCGATTGCGATTGCATCCGGTCACGGATCACGAAGCCGGCCACACCTGCATTGAGATCGATCCCCAAGACGGTCGGCTGATTGGCCGTGCCGAAGACGGTTGGCTGGCCCACCCCAGTATTTCTCGACAACACGCACGAATCTCCCATCAAAATGGCTCATGGACCCTCGTGGATACGCGTTCGACCAGTGGAACATGGCTCAACACGGTGCAGTTGGACTCCGATGATCCGGCCCCTTTGAATCCAGGCGACCTGATCGCGTTTGGCCAAGTGGAATGTGTGGTGGAAGGTGGGGCCAGCATCCCGACGCCCCCCCCCAGCGTGAAAACAGAACACACCAACGACGTCACCCAAACCGAGTTCATCGTGGCGCTCAATGCCGAAGACTCGGAAGATCGCGAAGAGGCCTGGTGGATTTTCGACGCCCGCTACCGGAACCTTCTCGAGCGGTACCTCCGTTCGCGAGGCTGCCGAGACCACGACATCGCCGACATGTGCCAAGACGTCTTTGTCTCCTTGATCTCTGCGCTCAAGGGGTTCACCTACGACCGCTCCCGCGGACGGTTCCGGGGATATCTGCTGCGGTGCGTGCAGCACGCCCTGGCCAAGAAAATGGGACGAGACACGCGGGCCCCCGCCCTGCTTGAGGTCTGGGATCCCCCGGCCGAGGAAGATCCGGTGTGGCACGCCATCTGGCGTCAGGAATACGTCATCGACCTGATGCGCCAGGCTCGGGGCCAGTTTGACGGCAAGACCCTGACGGCTTTCGAGCGGCACGGCCGGGCCGGAGAGGCGTCCCAGACCGTGGCCAAGGACCTTGAAATGACCCCGGAAGCCGTCCGGCAAGCCAAACACCGCGTGGCGGCGTGGCTGCGGACGCGACTGGACCACGAATAATTTTCGGATTTCTTGTCACGATCCGTCGATGGGCCTCCTAGACGCAGTGAGAGCCCTTCCGCTTGATGGGGAGTCAGGCCCAACGGCCTGGTCAAGAACACAAACGCTCGATTGACCTCCGGGGGATCAATCGGGCGTTGTTCATTTGGCGGGAGGCAGCAGGATCCATCCTTCCAAGGTGGTGATGTGGGGAAACCGCTGGGCCCGCACCTCTGGAGAAAGCCGCCACCCCCCCGGC
>CAXBRK010000020.1:0-25314 GCA_963978155.1 uncultured Phycisphaera sp.
CCCAGCCCCAGTCCAGAACAAACATGCGGCCGTCGTAGCCAAACTCAAAGTCAGTGGCCAACACCGAGTCAATGAACACGTGTTCGTCCACGACTTTGTAGCCCGCACCATCGGGCTGCACGGCAAAAGACACGATTCTGGAAGAGGTGTTGGATCCTCGGAAGTCGCACAGGAACATGTGATCCTGGTAGCGATCGGGAAGACCGTGCCCGGGATACATCACCATCCCGGACGGGCCCGAGGTGTAGTTCATCATGGGCGGCAGCGTCCAAGCAGGTTGCCCGTCGTGACGCGGCTTCCATATGCCTTCTTGGTTCCAAGGACCTCGGCGGTTTTCTCCTTCGAGGGTTTGGTAGCACATGTCCCAACCGGTTTCGCCACCTTCGACCAGATACACCAGCCGCGCTTGGTCGCCACCGTCGGAGTTGTTGTCGCCGGTGAACAGGTTGCCGTAATCGTCAAACGCAAGCTCTTGCGGGTTGCGCAGTCCGTGGTGGAACACCTCCAGACCGGAACCGTCCAGTTCACAACGGAACGCAGCACCGGTATGCGGCGAAACATGCTCGTTGCCTTCGCCATCGATGAGGTTGTATCCCCGGTCACCAATCGACCAGTACAAGCGTCCATCGGGACCCAGCACCAAGCCGTGCATGTCGTGCCCCCGCAGCGCGGTTCGAATACCGAATCCCGTGTGCATGATTTCTCGTTCTTCGGCGACGCCGTCTCCGTCGGCATCCCGCAAACGCCAAAGGTGAGGAATGTTGGTGACCCAAACATCACCACCGACATCCAACACACCGGCCATGGTGCCATCAAGGGGCTCGTTGAACCCAGGTCCAAACTCGGTGCGGGATTCAAAGACCCCATCCCCATCCGTATCCACCAACCGAGACAGACGATCATCCCAGCGCGAGTAGTACGCCATTCCCCCATCCCGTTTGCCGGCCCACTTTTCGTACATGGCCATGCGATCCTCAAGCGTCTGCAGCTTGAGGTCGTCCATCAGCCACCACGAAGAAGAACGGTTGTCTTCCACACCCTGTTCTTGGCGGGCGGATTCACACACCAGCAGCTCACCCCGGTCGCTGATGGTGAACGAAACAGGATCACGCACCAAAGGCTCGGTGGCCACGACGCGTTTGCTGCACCCGTCGGGAACCTCCATCAACTGAAAAGAATCTTCAACCGAGACCTGTGCCGTCACCAATGAAAGAATCGAAAGCATGGAGGATCCATCGTACCCCTAAGAAGTACCTTGTCCGTGGGGAACCCGCAGCAAAAGTGGGCGGCTGAGCGCTTGAATCTTCACCCGGTCGGCCCGCATGGGCTCCCCGTCAATCTCAATCGGAACCGGACGATCGAACACCAGCTCACCCCCGGGATGGGGCGTGGTGGAGAAGACCGTTCTCCCCCTTAGCAACAACACCACGCCACGCGCAAGGTCCGTCCAATTCGTCCATCGTCCCATTCTCAACTCTTCCGAGCAGCGGGCACCGCGCGGGCCAATTCGGATGCCACCGCCATGCCTTCCCCCCCGTCCGATCACCACGTGCCGTACCCGTTCACCCTCGCAAGCAAATCGACCGCACGACGCCAGCGCCCGCACCGCGGCCAACGGATACGCCAGCGGCCCACACCACCGAAACGGCGCCAACTTTGATGCGGCCGCGCCGCCAAGTCCGATCGAGAGCGCGTTCACCATGGGATGGACCTGTTGATGCGCTCCGCAGGTCACGGTGACTTCAGACATGGGCAAGCTGCACCAACGTGCCGATGCTTGCAGGCTGCGCAAACCCTCGGTGACACCACGCGGCAAACCAAGATCGGCAGCGACATCGTTGCCCGTGCCTGCGGCCACCAGTGCACAGGGCCGCGCCAAACGAGCCGCCGCCTGCAGCGTGCCATCGCCCCCCCAAGCCACCAGCAATCGGCCGGGTTCAGCTTGAATTTGATCTTCCCAACCGTCCGATCCCAACTCCACGGCCGGGGCAGATCGCCAAGGTGCCGGACAGGGCTGGGCTCGTGGAGAACGCAAGAAGATCACAGAATCTGGCCCTCGGGGTCCATCGTGCTCTTCGGGCTTCGTAGGATCAGTCATCATGGCTCAAGAACGTCCGGATATTGAGTATCCCTGCAATTGGGAGTTTCGCATCATTGGGGCCGATGAGGCGGGCTTGCGGGAAGCCATTGCCGGCGTTGTGGGCAACCAGAACCACGAAATCAGCCCTGGACACACCAAAGGGGCCTGGATCAGCATCCATCTCACCATGTGGGTCCTGGATGAAGAGCATCGCAACACGGTCTACCGCATGCTGTTGAAGCATCCCTTGGTGAAAATGATTCTCTGAATCAATTGCACCCACCCCCAGCGGTCTCCGCTAGGATGAGAATCGTTCGCAACCATGTCCACCGCACCGACCACAACTCCTGCCGCACCGCGTGCTCCACGGACCCTTCGCTTGGCCGAAGTGCCTTCGGGGGCCCAAGTCACCGTCTGTGACACCTGCGACTGTGGGGAGCATCAAGCGCTCTTGCATGCCATGGGATTGGTGGACTGCTGCAAACTGACCGTTCGCCAAGCGGGTGACCCCTGCATTGTCGAGGTCAACCAGGTTCGGATGGGACTGTGCCAAGAGATGAGCCGAAACATCCGAGTCGAACTCGACCAAGACTGACTCTGCTTCTCATCTCATCCCCACCACCATGCAACACATTCTTTTGATTGGGAATCCCAACGTTGGGAAGTCAACCCTCATCGGCGCGCTCGGTGGGCAAAACGCCAAGACGGCCAACATCTCCGGGGTGACCGCCGGCTCCAGCGAGCACAAGGTGTCCTTTCAGGGCCAAGACCTTTGTGTGGTGGACCTGCCAGGGTGCTACGCCTTGGACTTGGACCGTCCGGAATCAAAGAGTGTTCGCGACGGACTGAACCAGTACCCAGACGCCACGGTGGTGTACGTCGCCGACGCCACCGCACCGGCACGATCGCTGGCCATGCTC
This sequence comes from uncultured Phycisphaera sp., assembly GCA_963978155.1. GTDB lineage: Bacteria > Planctomycetota > Phycisphaerae > Phycisphaerales > SM1A02 > UBA8653. Next base: position 3,001 of record CAXBRK010000020.1, read on the forward strand.
GCGGAAGTGCTTTCGACGGGCCGAAGCGTGTTGGTGCTCTTCAACCGCTGTGATGTGGTGGAAGCCCGCGGAGGCCGCGTGAATGAACCAGAGCTTGAGCGCACCTTGGGGCTTCCGGTTCTGGCAACTTCCTTGGTGAAAGGCGTTCCGGAAAACTTCACCGAGAGTTTGGCCCAAGCGAAAGCCGCACCCGCACCGGAACTCACCGACGCGGCCGCCCGACTGACGTGGGCGACCAGCCACGTGGCTTCAACCATCCAAGTGGGAACCAGTTCCAAGCGGTCCGACTGGTTGGACTGGTGCACGGGACACCGAATTTTGGGTCCGGCCATCTTCCTTGGTCTCATGACCGCCCTGTTCTGGTGCGTGTTCAGTGTGGCAGGCATTCCGATGGGCTGGATCGAATCCTTCTTTGCCATGGCCAAAGATGCGGTGGCCCCCCTGGCCGGAGAAGGCTTGTTTGGCGAATTCGTCGTCGATGGCGTCATCGGAAGTTTGGAAGGCACCGTGATTTTTGTGCCGCAAATTGCCATGCTCTTTGGGCTGATCTCGTTGCTGGAACAATCGGGGTACTTGGCCCGCGCCGCTTTTGCCTTGGATCGAAGTCTGCGACGGTTTGGTCTTTCGGGATGGTCTTTCCTTCCCGCCCTCACCGCCCATGCCTGCGCGATCCCAGCCATCATGGGCACGCGCTTGATCGCAGAACCACGCGACCGGCTGGCAACAGTTCTGGCCCTTCCTTTCTTCAGTTGCGCGGCGCGGCTTCCCGTGTACGCCTTGCTGACGTCTTTGCTCTTTCCAGAAAATCCCACCGCCCAAGCCATTGCCTTCGTGGCCTGTTATGTCATGGGTGGCTTGGTGGGGCTCGGCACCGTGGCGTTGCTTCGGTTCTTCCATCTGCGTCGCCCCCCCGCCCCGTTCATGATGGAGTTGCCACCGTGGTGCCGGCCCTCGATCAAAGCAGCCGTTGAGGAATCCGCACGACGCAGCGGTGTGTTTCTCAAGAAAGCGGGCACAGTCATTCTGGCCATCGGCATTGGGCTTTGGGTCCTGACCGCCTTTCCACGCGTGGAAGACACCGCACCAAGTATTGAACGCTCTTTCGCCGGACAAACCGGTCAATTCCTCGAACCCGCGATCGAACCCTTGGGTTGGGACTGGCGGATCGGCGTTGGGGTGGTCACCAGCTTCGCCGCCCGGGAAGTGTTTGCCACCACCACCGCGGTGCTGTTTGCGGAAGATGAGGAAGCCGACGAAGCCACGCTTCGGGCCAGAGTGAGTGCCGCGACCACCCCAGATGGAGAACGGCTCTTCACGATTCCGACCACAGCGGGATTGCTGACATTTTATGTGCTGGCCCTGCAGTGTCTGCCCACCGTGGCGGTGGTGCGCCGCGAACTCGAATCGTGGCGCTGGGCCCTTGGCCTCTTGGCTTGGTCCACCGCGGTCGCCTGGGCCGGAGCTTTGTTGACCCGCGCCCTTGCTTCCCTGTTACTTTGATTTCATGAATCATCTTGATCGCCGTGCATTTCTGGCCAGTGGAGCGGCTGCGGGCCTTCCGTCTCTTCCAACTTCAACCCAACCTTGGTCATTGAACCCAGAGCAGCCCGGCCTCACCAAGAACACCGCATTCGCCATCAACATTGAGATGTGGCGGTTCGGGAAACGCACCCGCGCCGAACGCATCCGAAAGGTGGCCGAGCTCGGCTTCAAATTCGTTGAATTCTGGGGGCGACCCAGCGAACAAGAAATTCAGGATCTGCGTGCCGCCTGCGACGAGACCGGCGTGAAGATCACCCAGTTCACCGGGTTTGGAGGCTGGGCTTGGCAAGGTGCCATCTGCAACCCCAAGGCCGAAGACCGCAACCACGCCAAGTTCGTGGAAGAAGTCAAGACATCCTGTGCGGTCGCCAAAGCCTTGGACATTCCCATGATGACCATCATCTGCGGCAATGAAGTTCCAGATGTTTCACTGGAAGCCATGCACAACTCGGTCATCAAAGGTCTCAAGCAAGCCGCCCCAATCTGCGAAGAGCAGGGCATCATGATGATTTGCGAGCCCATGAACACCCGGGTCGATCACCGAGGGCACTGCTTCTACGGCTCGGAGCATCCGGTTCGAATTTGCCGAGAAGTCAACTCCCCCATGTGCAAGCTCAACTGGGACGTTTACCACATGCAGATCATGGAAGGTGATTTGTGCCGTCGTTTGCGTGAGGGTTGGGACCAAGTGGGCTACGTGCAAATCGCCGACAACCCCGGGCGTCAAGAACCAGGCACGGGAGAAATTGCCTACTGGCGGGTCTACCAAGAGCTGAAAGCGTTGGGCTACAACAAGCCCGTCGGCGTCGAAGCCAACCCCAGCGGCCCCGAGCGTGAGGCGGCGATCAGGTTGGCCGAAAGCGACAACTGGTCAAGCTAAAGGGCCCCCGAACACACGGGTTCAGCCAAACCACCCACGTCTTTTCTGCTCGGGCTTGACGTACACCGAAGGATCTTCGGAATGCTTGGTCCATTCGATGCGTTCCGGTCGGTAGCCATGGCCGACCAAACGCTCGCAGATCCCCTTTTGCAGATCTGGATCCAAAATCTTCTCACGCGAGAGAATCCAAAGCCGCTTGTGATCGGGCTGACCTACGACGCTGTACTCGTAATTGTCTCCAAGTTCGATAACCCAATAGTGGGCGGAAGTGGGCCAAACGAAAGACACTTTCCAGCGGGTGTTCTTCGAGCCTGAAACAATTTTTGCGGTGGCATTTTGCTCTTTGAAGCTCCCATCAAAGGCTTTCTTCCGGCCCGTACTTTGGAAGTCGATCTTGCCATCTTTGCGAAGACGGTAGTTCGTCTTGACCGCCACGTAATCTTTCTGCCATGGGTTCGGATACCGACCGATTTCAAACCAATCCCCCATATACCGCTTCAAATCAACTTGGGGCACACACTTCGGCTTGGGGGCCGTCATGTTCAAGAAAAGACTTGGCGAAGCGACGCAAGTCGCCATGGTGCACAGTGAGTCGCGTCGGTTCATAGGGGAAGGATTTTAGTCTCTTAATCCAGAGGGATGACGACACGTTGATCAGAAGGCCGTTTGGGTTGCCGTGAAGGCACTTCCGCCAACACCGAACGCAAGGTCGCGGCGGGAAGAGCCCAATTGGTGGATCGATCGGCGTGTGCGATCTGCAATCCAATCACCCGCCCTTCCAAATCGACCAACGGTGCCCCGACATCCCGAGGCCCCAGCAAAGCATCGTGCCGGATGGCGGGGCCAAACCCGGTCCGGCGTTCATTGGCTTCGACAATGTCATTGCCGAATGGGGTAGGCAACCCATCCGCATACTCCGGGCGACGACGCAATTGAACGCTCACCGTCATTTCGACACCATCGCGCTCAATGGCGACCTGAATACGATCGCCAACGCGGAAGCGTCGCAACGCATCGCGAAGGGAAGGACCGACTTCCGCTTCATTGACCCGAACGATGACATCTCCGGCTCGCAATCCCGCAGCCCGGGCCGCGCCATCTGGAAGAACACGAGAAATGGTGACGCCGCGTTCATTCTCTTCAAAACGGCTCATTTCAACGCCCAGGAACGGAGCTTCGGGGTCCCCGGAATCGGGAGTACCGGCCACCGAGCGAGCACTGACCACGGCTTGGCCTGGCGCATTCACACAAAGAAGAACTTCACCAAGCTCCGGAGTCTGATCCGACTGAAATTGCAGTGGGGTCAGATCATTTGGACCAAGTTCAAGCACCGCCAAGTCGAACGCAGGATCTTGGTAAATCAGAGTGAGGTCGTATTCTCGATCGAGGTAATCGAGAGCACGAAGTTGTTCACGCGTGGGTAATGATGAAGCTTTGGTGAGGACCAAATTGTCATCGACGAGTGTGCCGAGGGAGATGGTCGTCCGCTGGTTGGCAATTTTGAGCACACCTTCTCGGAGTGCGTCGGAGAGATGGTCGACGTCAATCGAAGGTGTTCGCTTGCGTCCTCGCGAGAAGCTTCGTTCCATCTGAACCCACGAACGCCAATCGATCATCTCCGGAAGACGCTCGAGCAGAGACTCCCAGCGTTCTGGGGTCATCTTCCTGAGCACCGCCAAGTCGGAATCATTTTGCAAGTGGTCCAGATCCCACCACCCCAATGTGATGGCCCGGTCCAAACGCTCCCAAGCTTTCTGAATTTCATCGTCCATCTGCCCCATTTCACCGAGACCGTAAGCGTGGCGCGCGAAGCGGCCATGACCACAGGCTGCGTGGAACCAGACATGCGGGGTGTTCTCCCACATTTGGTTGGAGGTCATCCGGTCCATGCGGGCCACCGCTTGGCGATACGCCTCATCGCTCATGCGTCGTTCGGCTTGTCCCAAACGCTGGTAGGCGTCGTCGATCATCGCCTCGAGCTCGGGCATGGGATCGCTGTACGTGGTTCCCCCCAACATCAAGGGTTTGGTCAACTCGTACAAATCGATCGGCGTGGCAAAGTTGATGTTCGGGAAGCCACCGCACGCGCTGATGACGCCCACCAGTTGGCCATCCAAATCAAAGAGTCCCCCGCCCGAGTCGCCCCCATTGAAGGGAGCGTCCAAACGGAACCGCGGCCCCATCCGTTCTTGGATACGACCAATACGAACCGGTGCACGTTGACCTGATTCGGGAACATTTGCCACCCAGCCGGCGGCCACCACCCATTCGCCCCGCTCCACAGAACCAAAAGGTGCGATTGGAGCCACCGTCAAATCATCCGGAGGATCAAGCAGGCGAACCAGGCCAATATCAAAGTCAATGCCGCGGTGGACTTGGGTCATGAAGATCTGGCCGAGCGTGACGGCTTCCAACTTCCGACCATCCGCCAACGTGACTTCACAATCGAGGCCGGACCGTTCACCGACATGCCCAGCCGTCAAAATCAAACCGTCATTGCTGATGATGGTGCCTGAGCCGTGGCCTTCACGGAAATCCACACCAATTTCGATGCACACGGTCGATTCGACCACCAGTTCCGAAACCGCTCTCGTCTTGGTGTCCAACTCCACGAGTTTGGCGAACTGCGTGGGGTCGACCAGAAGATTGAGGCAAAGGAGGAAGGTTGGGAACAAGGGCATACTCGAGGTTAGGCGGAAAGCCGCAAAGGCGATACGCCACCATCTCGAAAGTGTTCACTGATTGCAGAAAACGCCTGAACGACCAGAGGATCGAATTTCCGCCCTGATTCGGAGACAATGATGCGAACCGCGTCCTCATGCCGCATGGCTTCCTTGTACGCACGGCGATGGGTCAACGCGTCGTACACATCGGCCACCGAAACAATCCGAGCACACAGTGGGATCGCGACCCCGGACAACCCAAGCGGATAGCCGCCTCCATCCCAATTTTCGTGGTGGCACAACGCGATGCGGCAGGCCACATCCAAGAAATCCTGCTCCGGCCACTGTTGTCGCATGGCGTTCAAAATGTCAAAGCCCACCATCGTGTGCCGTCGCATTTGCACCCACTCTTCATCAGTGAGACGGCCGGGTTTGAGCAAGATCGCGTCGGGGGTTGAGACTTTGCCAATGTCGTGAAGTTGACTGGTCTCGGCCATGAGATCCACTTGATCGGCGGTCAATGGATCAGGCTCGTTGGGGTGGGAGAGTCCTTGGCGAACCATCTCAGTGGCAATGGCTGAAACCAAACCACGAATTCGCTGCAGGTGTTCCCCAGTGTCATCATCTCGGCTCTCCGCCAATTGCGCGAATCCATAGATCACCGCACGGTGAGCTTCGGTGCCGGAAGACCGAGATTCCAACGACTCAATTCGAGCATCACGCTCTGCCAAAGCGGCTTCCAAAGCAGCAATACGCTGCGCGGTCTGTGCGGGATCGGTCTTGGTCATGCGAGACTCCTCGGTCTCTCCATGATCGACCGGGTGGCTTCCCGGCTTCAAACCTCTTGCTGGAATCCCCCAATCGACCGACACAAACCGACCAGCCGCTCAACCTCACTTGGGTCACCACCAGCGCTGGAATGAATATCGGTCGGCTGGAGCATCTCAAGCAGTTCGATCACATTTTCGCCACGCACGCCACCACCAGGCATCCAGTTGAGCTTTGGGGACTGGGTCCGCATCTGGAGGAATGCCTCAGACCCTTCCAAGATGGTGCCCGCACCACCGGCACTCAGCACCCGATCAAACTGCAGTTCCTGCAATTGGGCGGCAGTCAACAGAGGATCTGATGCGGCGTCAATGGCGCGATGGAAGACCACTTCGAGATCATGTTCTTTGGCCGCCTCAAGCAAACGGCGGTTGCTGTCCCAATCCAATTGACCATCGGCTTGCAAAAAGCCGAACACCACGCCCTGCACTCCCATGGCGGCAAACTCACGGAGGGGGGCCAGCAACGATGCTCCCCCGTCGTTCCCTGCCAAAAAATCCACGCGGTTGCGAAGCATCGCCACCACCGAGGCGTTCGTGCCAAGGGCCGAAGCCACAACGCCGAGTTCGGGGGTCAAACCGTCCAGATCAAGTCGATCGCACACCTCGAGCCGATCGGCCCCCGCCTCTGCGGCCGCCTCGGCAAATGAAGTGCTTTCCACACAAATCTCAACCTGGACGTTCAAGCCAAATCGTCCCGCTCCAGCAGCATGACCCCTGCCTCAAGGAGAAGTCGTCGGGACTTCTCGGCGCTTTCCGCCCAGTGCTCATCTCCATCACGCATGGGTCGGGTCACGACGCGGGTGATACCGGATTGAATAATGACGGTGGAGCAACGGATGCAAGGCATGAACGTGACATAGATGGTGGCGTTCACCGGAGAAACCCCATCGCGAGCACAGTGCACGATCGCATTCATCTCGGCATGAACAATCAAGTCGTATTTGGTTGGTCGCTCCAAGCGTTCGGGTCGATCATCCACTCCACGGGGTAAGCCGTTGTAACCGGTCGCCAATATCTGCTTGTTGGGGCCAACGATGACAGCACCGACACCACGGGATGGGTCTTTGCTCCAGCCGGCGATGTGGTCGGCAAGCTCAAGGAATCGGCGGTCCCAATCCGTATCAGTCATGAACGCAAGATACCGCTGATCCGAAGGAAATCGCAAAGACTCCGGTACAACCCGCACAAACCGAACAACCCGAACCAAGCCAGCAAGAATCTGGGATCCCGAGCAATAAGAGCAACACGACCAGCGAGGATCTTGGCATCATCGGCCGCATGAATTGCAGACTCCTCCCCAATCCTGAAGAACGTCGCCTGCCCTGCGTTTTGATCCCAGATCGCCAACCCGGTGGATTTGGCGTCACGCTGCTCCCCCCCGACCAGAGCACACCGATCCCACTTCCCATCCAAGACACTGACCCTCAGGCGGTCTGGGATTCTGTGTGCAAACTCATCATTGATTTTGAACAATCGGCCCCTCGAAGCACTCCGCCTTGGTTGCGCCCGACCAAAGTGTTTCTCGAAGCTCTGGGGCACCAGCCTTCTTGACCAAAGAGCACCTGTTGCAGGATGATGGTGGCGTGACCGAAGAAGAACCCCATGGTGAGCTGAAGCTCTCGAATCCGTTTCGAGATCCAGTCCGCCGCCGGATGGCCTCCATGGCCCTCCCTGCGATCAGCCGCATGCTTCGCGTGGGCACGGTGAATCAAATCATCCAAGACTCGCTGGCCCACATGCCCGAGATGAACGGCCCTGATGCCATCCTGCACACCATGGGGGCGAGTTACGAAGTATCCGAAACGGACTTGGCTCGCATCCCCAAAGAAGGTCCCTGTGTGGTGGTGGCCAACCATCCTTTTGGGGGGATCGAAGGCTTGGCCCTCATGTCATTGGTGTTGCGGGTCCGCCCCGATGCAAAAACACTGGTCAACCGACTTCTGGGCTTGATCCCGCCGCTTCGTGAGCACCTGCTGCTCGTGGATGTCTTGGGTGGTGGGGCCAAAGCGAACACCATGAGCATGCGCGCCACCCTCAGCCACTTGCGCAATGGTGGCTTGCTGGCGGTTTTCCCTGCAGGCGAAGTTTCCCACGCACGATTGACTCGGCCTTTCGTTGCGGACCCACCATGGTCTGACACCATCGCCCGCATGGCCAAACGAAGCGGCGCTCCAATCGTGCCCGTCCGCTTTGCCGGCCACAACGGGGTGGCGTTCCAGTTGGCCGGCATGGTCCACCCCAGGCTTCGAACCGTCATGTTGCCGCAAGAAGTCGTGAACAAAAACCATGCGCGGCTTCAGGTGGCCATTGGACATCCCATTCGCAAGAAGGATGCCGATGCCCTCGCCGATGCCAGTGAACTGAATGCCGTCATGCGGGCCCGCTGTGACTTGCTTGCGTTCCGCTGGAGCCGAACCCGCAAGAAATCTCCACCGCCTTTGCCGCCCATCGAAGTCCCCCCTTTGTCGGCGGATGGGAAACAGCAAATCCAGCGGTGCCTGGAACGAGAAATCATTGCGGAGCGAGGAGACTTGGCGCTCACCGTGGCCGACCATGATGAAATCAGCAGTGTGATGCCGCACATCGGCGCACTGCGTGAAGAGGCCTATCGCGCAGTGGGTGAGGGATCAGGCAAAGACCTCGACCTTGATGAGTACGACGAGCACTACCAACACTTGTTGCTTTGGGACCGAGGCCAAGAGCGTTTGGGCGGGGCATACCGGCTGGGATTCTCGGAAGAGATTCTCCCCCGTCTTGGACACCGAGGCCTCTACACCGGCAGCTTGTTCAAATTCAGCCCCGACTTCTTCAAGAGACTCGGACCTGTGGTCGAGCTGGGACGATCGTTCTTGTCCAGCGATTACCAACGCAAGCCTGCGACCCTCATGTTGCTTTGGCGCGGCATTGTGCAAACGATTGCCAAACATCATCCGGAATACCGGTGGATCCTCGGACCAGTCAGTATCCCACCAGATCACACGCGTCCCAGCATGCGCGTGATTGCCAAATACCTCGAACAACCGCACGTCCAAAGCCCCTTCGCTTCGGAAGTGAAATCACGCACAAAGCTCAAAAAAGGTGTGCCCCTTCGGCCGCTGCCCAAAATTGATCGATTGGCCACCTCTCCCGAGGAGTTGGATGACCGCATCCAAGAAATCGATCCCATGGGACGCGGTATTCCCGTGCTGCTTCGTCAATACCTCAAGATTGGAGCTCGGCATCTCGCTTTCAACGTCGACCCGGAATTCCATGACACCGTCGACAGTTTGATGCTGGTCGATGGACCCAACATCGAACGGCGTATGCGTTCCCTGATTTTTGGACCGTATGAAGAGGCATACTGCCGACGCCATGGGGTCGAGATCACGCAAAAAGATCCGTCCTAAACGCGGCTTTTCTCTGACATCGTTGAATTTGACCCCATACTTCCTTCAACAGAGCTTGAAGGGAGCACCCGATGGACTGGATCCGCACCCGAATCCTTCCCACCCCCCAGCACACTTCTATTCAAATTGCCGTCCTGTCGACGTCAACATCACCTTCCCGGTTCCGCCAAGACATTCAAATCCATGAGTGTTCTTCAGAAGACCCCCAGCTCACGCCTCGGATCTTGGAATTGCTTGATGCTGGATTCCCCGTCGTCCTACGCAGCAATACCGGTTGGGAGCACATCATTCTGCCTCGCCAACACGATCAACTCTGAAGGGAACCTCGATCAGGTCTGCGTCCTGAGGTACGGTTCTGGTCACAGGAGCCTTTTTCCATGACCATGCTCACCCTCTCCGCGCTGCTTTGGGCCTCGGGCCTCCCGCCCTTCGAAACCGAATTTCAATCGCTCTTTGATGGGCAAACCCTCAAGGGCTGGATGGGTGATACCACCGGCTACGTGGTGCGGGACGGTGCGATCACGGTCACACCCCAAGGTCGAAACTTGTACACGGCCGAGGAGTACGCAGACTTCATTCTTCGCTTTGAGTTCAAACTCACGCCCGGAGCCAACAACGGATTGGGCATCCGTACGCCACCGCAAGGGGATGCGGCGTACCTTGGCATGGAACTGCAAATCTTGGATTCCACCCACGAGAAATGGGCCAATCTGAAAGACTGGCAGTACCACGGTTCGTGCTATGGCGTTGCGCCGGCGGAACAAGGCCATCTCATGCCGACCGGCTCGTGGAACCGTCAAGAAGTCACCGTGAAAGGCAGCCAAGTTCGAGTGGTGTTGAATGGCGCCACCATCCTGGATATTGACCTTGATGATGTGGCGCCGAAAGGCAAGACGATCGACGGAAGAGACCATCCAGGGCTCCGTCAGAAGACAGGCCACATCTGCTTCTGCGGCCACGGCGATGAAGTTGCCTTCCGCAACATCAGGATCAAAAAGATCGACTGAGATTCAGCAGAGCTTTAGTGGGGATGGCACGCGCAGGAAGGACCGCATGGTCCCCCAGGCTCAGGCCCCGTGTTGCTCGGAGCAACCACACCCAACCCCAAACCCTTGGAGACCGGCGCATCGGGTGGGGTGTCGCCAAGATCCAACTCGGCTTCTTCACAAACTTGACCCCAGGTCTTCAGGGTGACGGACATGGCGTGCATCACCTCGACCGTGCGGCCGTTTGCTTCGCAGGTGTAGTCGTACGTGGGCATGGATTCATCTTAGGGCAAGCAGCGGTGGGCAAGGCACCAAGAAGTTGCCGCCACCGCGGCGGTCCCCACCCGGAGAATCGGGGTCGGCATGTGCATCCGCGGGAGCGAAGCTTGGACGAACGCATCACGCTCGCGGGGACTCCACCCCCCTTCGGGTCCAACCACCAACAGGTTGACCTCAGAACCGACGGGTGACGAACCGGCATCTGGCTGCTCATCCAACACCACAGTGGTGGACACGGAAGAAGCATCAAGGAGGGATTCGAAGGCAACCGTGGTGATCTTCAAGGGCACCGGCCGCTCACACTGCCGAGCAGCTTCAACGGCAAGACGATCCTGCTTGTCTTCCGAGGGCAAACGAGAGAGGGACGCCTGGGAACGATCCGCTTTGAAAAATGAAAGCTCTGCGACACCGAGCTCTGAAAGGCTGGCGATCAACTGTTTGACCACCGACGGGTCGGGAAGCCCAACCGCCACTCGGAGAGGATGAACTGGCCAAGGATTGTGGTCCACACGCTCGATGCGAGCAAGATTGCCTTCGATCGTGACTTCGGCCACTTGCCCAGCCCGATTGAACAATTGGGCTTCATGGCTGCCCCGGCGGACGGTACGGAGGTACCGAATTTCCTCGGGTGGCAGGGGCACCACCCCACCCACTTCGAACCTCTCGTCTGAATAAAGCCGTATCACAGCATGATTGTGCGATCTTTTGGCGGCTCGTGCTAGGCTGTTCGCTCACTTCGAAAGGAATCTTCCCATGATGTTCACGCTTTCCCTGACCTTGGCCTCGAACCTGCTTCTGGCCCCACCCACCGAAGAAGAGATCAAGACAAAGATCGATGCAGCCATGGCCTTTTTCCGTGAAAAAGGTGATGACTTCTCCCTGGAAGATCCCGAGTTCCACGCCGTGCTCGATGCGCAGCTTGAAGGCGTCGATCCCGCCGAATGCGACATGGCCACCGTGCAGGCCATGACCATGCTTTGGGCCTACACCCCCAATGGGAAGCCCGTGTGGGTGGACCGGATCAAGGCCTTGGCCCAAGGCGATGCTTGGCTCGACGCCGCGCTGATGTTGGCCAACATGGACGAAGTGGACGCCGCTTTGGAAATTGGCTCCATGCATGGGTTTGCCGAAGTCCCCGACGATCGTCTCGGTGAAGTCATTTCGGTTCTGGCCCAACTCGAAGACAGCCAGCTGGAAATGATGAAGTACGAACTGCCCCAACTCATCGAGCGGCTTCCATCCGACGGCCCCGGCCTCTACGACTGGATGGAATATCCCAAGCTCTTGGTGAAAGCTGGGGTGGACACGTCCACCCGAAAATCCGCCCACGGCAAGTTGGTGGCCGCCATCGAAACAGTGGCTGGTGCCGCCGAAGGCCGCGAGAAGCGCATGATGGACAGTGCCCTCAAGGTGCTCAAAGGCGCTGCCGGACGAGGTGAGTTGATCGGATTCGAAGCCCCCAAAGTCGAGATTCTCTGGAACTCCATGGGCAAAGAATGGGACTGCTTTGGTTGCATGAAGGGCAACGTTGTGGTGGTCGACTTCTGGGCGACTTGGTGTGGGCCCTGTGTTGGCTCCTTCCCGCAAGTGAAGGAGTTGGTGGAGTACTACAAGGGCTACAACGTCACCGTCCTCGGTCTCACCAGCCCTCAAGGCGCGGTGAACTTCCGAGATGAACGCGGGCAGGTGAAGTGTGCCAGCAACGAAGAAGAATTTGCCCAAATGGCCGAGTATGTCAAAGCTATGGACATCACTTGGCCCATTGCCTTCGCCAAAGAAGACGTCTTCAATCCCGACTTCGGCGTGCGTGGTATCCCGCACGTGGCCATCATTGGTGCGGACGGCAAGACGGCCTACAACAACCTTGATCCCCGTGATCCCATGACCGAGAAAGTCAAAAAGATCAACGGTCTTCTCATGAAAGCCGGACTGCCCCACCCCCCAGCGTTCGAAGGTTGATCGAGAAGAACAACCAAGAAAAGTGAATACACAAAAAAGCACGCCGCCCTTCTGGGCGGCGTGCTTTTTGAAGTGGAGCTAATCGGGCTCGAACCGACGACCTCTTGCATGCCATGCAAGCGCTCTCCCAACTGAGCTATAGCCCCAAAGGGGTTTGCAGTCTGAACTGCGGGAAGACAATCATACCCGCAAGCGCAGGCTTCGCCAAACCAACCGGCTGAGGTTCGTTTTTAGAGGCTTCGACGTGAGCGCCGCCCCGTCCCACGACCCGCGGCCAAGAACAGCAGCAGCCCGGCGGGACCAGGAACCGTGCTCTGACCAAACCCTCCCAGGCCGGGTGACGATCCGGCCTCAGGGAGTGGGTTGCTCGCGGCCCAAGGCGAAGGCGTGCCCCCAAGCCGTTCGGCAACCACCAGCACCGAGGTGGGCCCAAGGGTTGAGTTGGGGACATCAAAGGGGAATCCAAAGGGGTCACCCAAACGGGATTCCTCTCCTTCTGGTGGGCCTTCAGGTGGACCGCCAGGAGGCATCATGCTGTCTTGGTTGGTGTGCAGATAGTTGGGCCCTTTGGGATCTCTGGGCACCCCACCACCGGGACTTCCAAAATGGTCTTGGTTGGTGTGGGAATAATCAGGGTTTGGCGGAAGGCGTGTGCCTTCAGCCGACGCGGACTGAAGCCCGCCAAGTCCCATCCCCAGTACCAGGCACATGCGTCCAGTCATCAACGGCCCCCATCCTTGGCCACAACATCGGCCTCTTGGAGAATGGACCAACCGGTCGCTCGGAAATTGGGGAATCGTGCCATGGTTCCGGTGATGGTACGGATGTCCAAGTCATCAATGAGCATTGGCGGCGAGAACGCATCGCCTTGTCGACCACGGACCCGATGGCTGTGCTCCGCGGTGAACAACCGCTCGCGCAGGGGCCACGAATCGAGCCGTTCGGCAATTTCCTCGCCTTTCATGGTGAAAATGGCCATGGCCCGTTGCAACACCGATTCGTCTTCGATGGTGCGCAAGGCGACATTGCAGCCGAAGACGCACCACCATCCCACCGACTCCAGGCGGTCGCCGGGCGTATCGTCCAAGTCGGCCAAGCCTTCTTGCAAGCGTTCCAAAGCCCGCTTCGGATTGAGATCTCCGCACAACGCCTCGACCTCCAAGAGACCGCCGCGACACGTGGCTGCGATTCCCGAGAAGGAAGCATCACCCATTTCCAAAGCCAGTTGTTCATACCGCTCAATGGCGGCAGTCAGATCCCGCTTCGCACGCACCGCATGCACCGGAGCGAGATCGGGTTCAGCCGTCAGCGATCGACGGGAAGCATGCCCGCGGACGTAGTAGGCGAACGCTTCGGTCTTGCGATCACGAATGGTCTGCGGCGGTCTGGCCTCGTACCACTCAAGCAGATCGGCCGCGATGGAACGTGCTTCCAACACCCGCCAGAGGCTGTAATAGGCATTGGCCAAATTCGACTGCATCATGCGTCGACGTTCCGGCGAAACCGCCGAAAGTCGAAGGCCGTCTTGAATGGCCTCCAGAGCGTCCGTGGCTCGGCCCATGCCATCCCAACCACCACAGCGCCGGTTGCACGCCCGGGCCCGCTCCTCGTCGTTGCTGGCCGCCTCGTAGGCTTGTTCAGCCAGAGCAATCATGTCGTGGAATCGACCGGCACGGTGGGCGGCTTGGGCGGCCGCATCCAACGCTTCAAAGTCACCTTCGAAATTGGGTTGGCTGATTGGCGCTTCGTCCAACCAGAGGTGCGCGACAACATCATCCAAGGTCCAATCCAGGGTCTTGGCCAGGGCGATGATGACGTCCAACTTGGGCACGCCTGAACCTGGCACCAGCTTGGTGGGGTCACGACCCAATTCGGCGGAGAGTTGCTTTCGGGTCCACCCTCGGTAGTTCTGGGCCAAATCCAGGAGTTGGCCCAATCGGTGTCGGCGGTCGTTGGCGGGATCGTGGCGGTCTTCGGCGTGATTCATGCGTGGAATCTCCATGGTGCGTCACTTTGCACCATGCTGCCTTTACGCAGGACAACCGCGGCGGTTTCGCCGCACTTCAAATTGGACGTTATGAAAAAAGCGGGTCAATCCCGCTTTGAGGCGTCGTAGCGGTCGAAATAGTCGGCGATGCGGATCAATCGATCCATTCGATCCACCATGGGGCCGGTCCGCGACAGATTGTGGTTCGCTTCAGTCCAGCGCACCAACTCGACGGCGGCCCCGCGACGCTCGAGAGCCCGATAGAGCATTTCAGATTGCACAAACCCGGTGCGACGGTCCCGGTCGCCGTGCAAGATCAACAACGGGGTCTTGATGGCATCGGCCTGAGCCACTGGGCTGTCTCGGCGCAACAATTCGGCAATTTCTGAATCTTTCGGGTCACCGTAGGCGGATTCCACCAAGCGCCAAGCCCGTCCTTCGGCGTAGAACACGGGAAGGTCATACACCCCGCGCTGTGCGACGGCGGCTTTGAACCGGTGGTCTTGCGTGACGGTCCACGCGGTGAGATACCCACCGTACGAACCACCCGTCAGAAAAAGGCGATCGCGGTCAATCCACGATTTTTCGAGGGCCGCATCGCAAATCGCCAGCACATCACCACTGGGACCCGGGCCCCAGTTTTTCTGGTTCGCGGCTTGGAATGCCGTGCCATACCCGCCCGAACCTCGGGGGTTGGCATACGTCACGGCGTACCCCAGTCCCGCGAGCCACTGGAACTCATGCCACATGGTGCGTTCACCAGGCCCCCACATGGCCGAAGGTCCACCATGGATTTCCACCACCATGGGCACGCCATCGGTGGCCAACGGATCACGACCAGGGGGATCGAGAAGCCAACCTTCCACCACCAACTCATCGGGGCGGGTCATGGTCAACCGCTCTGGTTTGGCGATGGCCCGGTCCTCCAAGAAGGCGTTGGGTCGCCAGACCTCTCGCATGCCCGAAGCATCACGGACATGGATTCGGCAAGGATCGTTCCATGCGGTCTCGGACCAAATGAGGACCGATCCACCTTCAGTGGCCAGCACGTCAAACGCGTGCACACCAACGGGCATGCCTTCACGCTCAGACACCACTCGGTCTGGCTCCAAAAGCCCCAGCCCCATCGAACACAGAGGGAATCCTCCACGTTCGGCGGCGGTGTACCAAAGGGTTCCGCGTCCGGTCAGCCACTTGATGGCCGACGGACGGACATCGTGCCCCTCTGGACCAGTCAACCACAAAGGCGGATCTTGAATGCTGCCCAACCCCACAACCCCCAGACGCAGTGGGGTGTAGGACTCATTGGCAAGGTCCAGTTCGGTGAAGGCAAGCAAATTGCCGTCTCCCGAAGGACGAGGCGACGACAAAATGGTGCCTGGTCGTTGCAACAACAACGCCGGGCCGCTGCCGTCCAAAGGAACCTTCCACAGCCCACGATCTCGGCGGATGGCCGGATCTGATTCCGGATCGATGCGACCTGAGCACACCAACGCTTGTTGGCTGGGCAAGAATCGAGGCTCGGCGTAGTCACCCACATCAGGAGTGAGGACAAGTGAAGTTTGCGTTGCCAGATCAAATCGAACCAGCTGGCGATCAACGGGTGCGTCGGCGAGTTCTTCCTCGCCCACGAACTCAGGACCGGTGAACCGCCGAACCCGGCCGCTTGCTTCCTGTCCACGCAACCAAGCTCGCCGCTGGGCCGCGTCACCGTTGGGATCGGCCTCTGCATCGGAAACCACCGGTCGAGGACGGGGTTGAACAAAAACCAACGACTCGCCATCGGGAGCGCACAAAAATTGTCCAATATCACCCGACGAGGTCAGGACGCGGGATTCGCCACCAGACATCGGAAGTTGCCAAATGTTGCCATCTCGCAAGAAGAACAACGAAGCACCGTCGGGGGAAAAGATGGGCTGACTGCACGAACCACTTTGGGTCAACACCCGCGGCAAGCGGCCGTCTTCCAGATCAATCAGCCAAAGCTCGCGGATTTTCTTGGCTTGCGGGTCAACGCCGGAGAAGCCATCGACCACCGCCACCGCCCGACCACCGGAGGGGTCGAGGGTGAGTTGCGAAACCGTCCGCAATCTTCCCAAGTCGTCAAGACGAACAGGATCAGCCGCCTTGAGGCTTCCTGTCAGCAAACAAACAATGAGAAGGATGCAGGTTCGCATGCTCAGGCGCTGGCCATGATGGCGTTGACGTACTCATCAGCCGGACGAATACCGGTCCAGCGCTGAACCTCTTCGCCATCGCGAAGAAGCACGCACGTTGGGATGGATGAAATTTGGAACTTCAGGGCCAACTCTTGGCTGTCATCGATGTTGATTTTGCCGACCGTTGCTTTGCCCGCGGTCTCAGACGCCACTTGCTCAATGGTGGGCATCAGCATCTTGCATGGGGCACACCACTCGGCCCAGAAGTCAATCAGGACCACACCGCTGGCGGTCAAGCTGTCAAAGTTGGAAGCGTCGATGGACTGCAGTTCGGACATGGTGGTCTCCGTGATTTTGGGGGGCTGAAGGATGTTGGGGAGGGTCGAATCCTACTGCCCAATTTCGAATCCGGCATTCCTTGCCGCCACGAAAGCGTGGACAGTTTGCACATGGGCGGCGACGTCGTGGACCCTGAGAATTTCCGCCCCGCCCTGCATGGCCAACACGGCGGCAACCAGCGATCCGGGGACGCGTTCTCGCGGCTCACGAACACCGGTCACGGCCCCGATGAACGACTTCCGACTGGCCCCGACCAACCAACGGCGCCCCCCGGTGGTCAGTTCTGAGAAGCGCTGCAAAAGAATCCAGTTTTGGTCCACATCTTTTCCGAAGCCAAGGCCTGGATCCAGCACGATGGCATCGGGGCTGACTCCGGCCGCCTCGGCCGCCTCGGCTCGGCCCTCGAGAGCAGCCTTGACCTCCACCACGACGTCTTCAAATGCCGGGGGAGAAGACCATGCATCGCTCCATTGATCATCCGGTGGCGGCGCGCCCCGGTGCATCAGCACCAAACCGCATCCTTTTTCCGCCGCAAGATCAAACATGCCCGGGTCTTCGGAGCCGGCCGAAACATCGTTGATGGCATTCACTCCCACCTGCAACGCTGCATCCGCCACTTCGGCCCGGGTGGTGTCCACCGACAAGGCCACATCGGTGTGTTCGCGTAACGCAGACACGACCGGACACACCCGGCGAATTTGTTCCGCAGGATCAATCCGCTCCGCACCGGGCCGAGTGGACTCTCCCCCGATGTCCAGAATGGTGGCCCCAGCTTTGACCGCCGCCAAACCCGCCTCGACCGCGGCCTCCACGGCAAAGTGGTCCCCCCCATCGCTGAACGAGTCTGGGGTGCAGTTCAGCACCGCCATGACGGCCGGAGGATCGGTCTCGACCGAGCGGAGGCCATCAAGCCGCCATGGTCCGTTCACGAGCCGGACCCTGCTTGAGAAGCCATGGCCGCGTCAAGCATCAAGGCCGCGACGGGCGCGGGCAGGACGATGGCAATGTCCAAGGCGCCTGATCCCGAGTCGCTGGCCTGCATGCCAACCGCGACCCCCACCGGAGGCATACCTTCGGGGATGTCCTGGTCCGACATCAGCCCCAAGCCCTCAGAGAGCAAAGTGGCATCCATGTACATCTCCACGTCACGGGTCTTGGGCATCCACTCCCGCATGGTGTCCACGATGCCAGCCGATTCCAAGCTGTCCGGGTGAATCAACCGATCAGACGCCGCTCCCATCCCCACGCGAACCACACCGGATGCCTCTTGCATCACGCCGCTCGACGTCGTGCCGAAGATCGAAGAGAACTCCGACTCTTCTGGAAAATCCATAGAGAACCGCTCCATGCCGTTGGTCTTGGTCGGGGTCAAAATGGACCGCAGTTGGTTGGCCGTACCTGACGCGTCTGGTGCTTCGAATCGGAGTCTGGTGTTGGACATCATCCCGCCCTCGGCCGTGGGGCGATCCGCCACCAAAGCGAAGGAGGTTGCTTCGGGGAATGCAAAAGCCAACATGGGCTGCTCCATGGCCGTCGCCAACGCCCAGACGAGCCCTGATTCACGAAGGCGCGTCCAATCCAATCGAGCCGCAAGGACAGGCTGGCTCGGACCCAAGTCCTCGAAGTTGGATGAAGTTGGTGCCGACATGGCGCGAGACTGCCATGGCACGTGCATGCGGACCGAGACCGCCAACGCATCGAAGTCCACCACAAAGTTGGCCGGAGCATCCAGATCAACCCCAAACCCTGCCTCCTGCAACTGGCTGAGCAGCCCCAGGTCGATGTCCAACCCAAGCGAAGCAAACAGCGAACTGGCTTCGGAAACCGGTGCGGTCATAAAGATCTCGCCCCGCTGCCGGAGGTCTTCAGGAAAGCTGTCCCACCACGCGGTGGCCGCGGCGGTCCCCCGACCAGGAGCTTGAATGGATGGCCCGGAACCAATCAGACCAAAGGCGTCACGAGCAACGGTGGAAATGTCCATGCTCGAACCAAACATCATCGCGGTTCGTCGACCGTTCACGGCACTCCCGAAGTTCATGTCGAACATGCCCTCAGGATCAGGAGACGGAAGCGCGGCAATCCATCCATCTTCAGCCATGCCCAGCGCAAGGTTGCCGTCATCATCGAGCCCCGCAGGAATGCCCGCAAAAGCCCGAATCATGTCGGTGGGGTCAACCCCAAGAAGCAGATCCCCCCGATCCATTCCACGCATGCTTTCTTCAATGCGATCATCCGTCGACATCAAGTTGGAAATGGCCACCACCGTGGAACAGGACTCGGGCACCATGGCCACGGCGTCAATGGGTGAAGTTAGCCAGCAACCGCTCAACAACATGAAGTTCAACATGCTTCCATCCTAGGAGAGCTTCCCCCAGCGGATGAAGCGAATGCGTCACTCCACCGTCACGCTCTTGGCAAGATTTCTTGGCTTGTCGACATCTTTTCCACGAAGCACCGCCGCGTGGTACGCCAAAAGTTGCAAGGGGACCACCGTCAACAGCGGCTGAAGGGCTTCGGGAGCGGCGGGCACTTCCAGCACGTGCTCGGCAAGGCTGGCGGCGTGGGTGTCCCCTTCTTCCACGATGGCAATAACCCGCCCGCCACGTGCTCGGACTTCTTCGATGTTGGCCAGGACTTTCTCGTACTGGGCCCCGGGCGTCGCGACAAAGACCACCGGCATCCCGTCATCGATGAGGGCAATGGGACCGTGCTTCATCTCGGCCGCCGGCATGCCCTCGGCGTGGATGTAGGAGATTTCCTTCAACTTCAGTGCGCCTTCCATGGCCACCGGCCAATGGAGACCGCGTCCCAGGAACAACCAGTTCTCCCGGTCGACCACGGCCGAAGCAATCTCGCGAATGCGATCTTCCTGGG
The DNA here is from genome assembly GCA_963978155.1 of uncultured Phycisphaera sp. GTDB lineage: Bacteria > Planctomycetota > Phycisphaerae > Phycisphaerales > SM1A02 > UBA8653. The sequence goes on from CAXBRK010000020.1 coordinate 22,885, forward strand.
TGAGCACCCGAGCGATCCGGGTGGGCATCTGCTCCAATTCCGCCAGAACCTCCTGCAACGCTTCTGGGGCAAGGTGCCGACGGCGCCCCATCCACGCCGCGATCAGCGTCAGAACAGAGACCTGTCCCAAGAAGGCTTTGGTGGAGGCCACGCCGATCTCTGGGCCGACCCGCAAGTGCACCCCGGCATCGGTTTCGCGGGCAATGGTGGATCCCACCACATTCACCACCCCAAGGGCAAACGCACCGCGTTCTTGTGCTTCCCGCAACCCCCCCAAGGTGTCCGCGGTTTCTCCAGATTGGCTCACGGAAATCACCACGGTGCCTTCTTCCACCACCGGGTTGCGGTACCGGAACTCGCTGGCGTACGCCGCTTCTGCAGGGATACGACACCAATGTTCAATCAGTTGAGCGCCAATCATGGCCGCGTGCAGTGCCGTTCCCTGCCCCAACAGCACCACCCGGCGGGCTTGCACGAGTTGTCGCGCGTGATCGGCCAAGCCACCCAAGACCACTTCGCCCCGCCGCAAATCAATGCGTCCTCTTAACGAACGCTCGAGAGCCTCGGGCTGTTCGTAGATCTCTTTGTGCATGAAGTGCGGATGCCCGCCCAATTCAATTTGCTCGAGGTCGTATTCGAGTTCACGAAGTTGCGGAGTGACTTCGTCGTTGTCGAGGGTGCTGGTTCGGAATTCAGTGCCTTCACAACGAACCAACTGGTCGTCTTCGAGGGCAAACGCTCGACTGGTGTGCGACACGATCGCCGCGCCATCCGAAGCCACCACGAACTCTTTGTCACCAACGCCCACGAGCAGCGGCGAACCCCGCCGGGCCGCAACCAACACGCCGGGCTCACGAACACTGATCACGGCAATGGCGAACGCCCCCTCCACTTTGTGCAAAGCGGAACGCACGGCGGTTTCCAGATCGTCTTCATACAACTCGCCCACCAGATGGGCCAACACTTCGGTGTCCGATTGCCCTTGGAAGACATGACCGCGTTGGGTCAGCAATTGACGCAGGGCTTCGTGATTTTCAATGATCCCATTGTGCACCAAGGCAATGCCATGGGCATCACGGGAGCCACCGTCGTCGGTGTGGGGGTGAGCATTCACCTCCGTCGGCGGACCGTGGGTGGCCCAACGGGTGTGGGCGATCCCTTGATTGGCTTGGGAGCCCAGCAAGTTGGACTCCGAAAGGCCGCGCTCCAAATCAGCGACACGACCAACTCGGCGGCACACCACCAGTTCCCCCTGTTCGAGCAGCGCGCACCCCGCGGAGTCGTATCCGCGGTACTCCAAGCGGCGAAGCCCCTCAAGCAAGATGGGAGGTGCGGGCCGGGGACCGAGATACGCAACAATGCCACACATGGTCCGCGTACTGTATCCCAGCGGTGCAGGACCATGCCGCGTGTGCGGCCCTGATCGCAGGAGATGCCCCCCTCATGCCCTCGAAATCACCCAGCAAGTCGGAACTTCGGCAACTTTGGCGCTCTTCGCTTCCAACTCCTGAAGTGCGCCGCGAAGCATCGCGTGAGATTCGCAACGCTCTGGCGAAATCACTCCAAACGATCGATGGATCCATCATGGCGTTCTTGGCAATGCACGATGAACCCGATCTGGATGCGCTGCTGACAAACTGGTTGGGGGCCTCTCGCCAGGTTCTGGCACCTTTGGTTCAGTGGGAAGAGGGCACCATGGCTCCCGCCGAATTGAGGGCCCCTCTGCCCGAGCCCGATCCCAACCCGAAGGGCAAACCACGAGAACCCAACGGGGACGTCATGGCCCAAAGTCCACCCGATGTGGTATTGATCCCCGGGGTTGCCTTCACGGCCGGGGGTTCAAGGCTGGGGCGAGGAGGTGGCTTCTACGATCGATTCCTGCGCAGCCTGCCAAAGTCGACCCTGCGGATTGGCGTGTGTTTCTCGGCCCAAATCATGCCAGTTCTCCCCATTGAACGACATGATGAGCCCGTGTCATTTCTCCTTACTGAGACAGGTTGGATAGGATCCCCTCCGTGTCAAGAGCAACCATGAATCCAAGCAATCGACGATCTCGACGACGTCGATCTCCTCGTCCGTTTGCCGTGCTTCTCATCGTGGGAGGCGTCGCCGTGTTGGGGTACAACCTGTGGCCAGCGGCTGAATCCAACCAAGAGCAAGCCGAAGCTCAGGCCGAGCCCACGAACGCTCCTTCCCCGGTCGCGGTCAATGACGAGTCTCCGGCAACGGAACCTGAGGCCGAGGAAGCAATTGAAGCCTCAACCCCCGCGGCGCTGCCAGAAGTGGTGGAAGCCCGGTCACCAGAACCAGCACCCCCCGCGACCGTGCCAACCGATCTGGTCGTCCCGGTCGAAAGCAACTCCGACGCCTCCCCATCCAAGGCCCCCCCGGCGGTACGAGAGCGTGCTCTTGCCGACTTTGCTTCCGGTA
>CAXBRK010000021.1:0-24159 GCA_963978155.1 uncultured Phycisphaera sp.
CTCCCGCGCACCCGCCAGTGTGCCGCAGAGTCTTGATCCCAACCTGGGAACTCGTGGTTCCCGTGCTGCCAGGCTCCACTCCTATTTTGGAGCAAAACGGCCCTGACAGCGTGGTTTTGATGACAGAAGCCAGCGAATCCCCCCGCTGGCTGGGCACAATCAGGGTGGTCCAGCTCAACGCCCAGAGCTTTGCTTCCGCCACCCAGTCGTACGTCGATGGCTATGCAACGTCCGAGAAAAATAAGGGTCACGCCTTTCTTGTTGATTCAGACCGCTCCATCGACGGCGCCCTCGGGACCGCTCGAGCCGTCTGGGCCCTCAGTGCCAGCCCCACTTCTCAACTGGAATCGCTGCAAGACGCCATGGTGGGATTGATCTTTGTTCCCTTTGGCGAAGCCGCCTGCATTTTGGGGGAATTCAAGCTCGCCGCGGCCCTGGGAGATGCCAAGCAAGCTGAATGTGAACGCCTGATGCTCGGTTGCACAGGGCCCACACCAGAATCGTTGGCCCAAGAACGTGCCCAGCAACTGGAAGAGGGCGGCCGAGTGTTGGAAGCAGCCCGAGGGAAGTTGGCCGAATTCGCCCACACTCCAAGGTGGTACCGGCACCTTCGCCAACGAAATGACGGTTCGAGACAAGACTTTGGGGTCACCGTGACCTGGGCCACCTATGGCCCCCCGCCCAGCAGCTTGGCCACCGAGACCGAACGTCTGGGATTGCATGTCCACAAACAAACACTGACCGGACTGGGAACCCAAGATCCCTACTCCGAGCATTTTGATGGGTGGGTCCAAGATGACTTGGGTTTTGAAACCTTTGGGTTGAACTGGACCAAGGGAGAATCCGTCTGGAAGTCCGACGGCGCAGCTTCTGGGCTGTTCGAGAGATCTTCCACCAACACCGAGTACATCTTGAGTGCAAGTGATCTGAAAACCGCCGCGAAACGCCAGCGGGTCTTCAACGGCCTCCCCACCGCCACCCTTCCAATGTCTTTGCGAATGCTCACCGGCAAGCTGTTGGTGCAAGCCAACATCAGTGATGAGCAAATCCGCTGGTACGCCCCCATGTTGTCCTCAGAAAATGTGGGGTTGAGCGCGCGCAGAGATCAAGTGGAGGCGTTCAAAAAAGGGACGCGTGTCACCTGGACACCTCGACAAGGTGAACCCGCCACCGTGGATGAGTTTGATGGCAACGGCGTCCTGCAGCGACGCGTTTTTCCGGATGGATCTGAGATGGTGCTGACCGACTACGGCTCATTGGTGCAAGCATGGCGAGTTGCGGGACTCCCCACCGAATTGCTGCAAGAAGGCAAGTCGCGCTACGTCAAACCATGAGTTGACCCAGAAGTCAATCAGGGGTCAACGATTCGAGAGCCTCAAGCAAATCCTGACGGGCTTCTCGAGCACGGCGCAGAGACCGCTCGACGGCACCCACGTTCGCACCACGCAGTGTGCGAAGTTCGGCGTGCATCGCGCGGAACAAGGACTTGCGTTCCGTACTGAACCGGGGTGCCGCCGCAATGGCTTCGACAAAGACCTGCTTGGTTGGTCCGGGCCGGGAGCCCACCGAAGACTCAGGGTCATGCCAGCGGCGGTGCGCTTCGCCCGCCAACCGTGCCGCGCGATCCCGCAGCTCTTTCAGTTGGTTGGATGAACACGCCACAGCCGAGTCTCCAGCGACCACACTCGATCGGTGAAGGTTGACCCCTCACGCTCTCGATCGGCCAACGTCAAAGACAACGTGGTTTGGGCGTCGAGGTTGTCCAACATGGCCACAAAGATGGCTTCCGGGGTTGAAGGCCGCTTGGCCGCGCCATGCTCTGGAAGGTTGTGATGGGACAACAAAATGTGCTGCAACGCCAACACGGTGTGCTTGGGGAGGAATTCCGCGTTCTCGGGTTGCGCAAGCCTGACCCGGGCCGCCATCAACTCCAAACGAGTTGCCCCAGCCGCCAAGTGACCAATCAAGTTGCCTTCGGCGGTGTACTCAAACCCTTTTTCCCAGGTCAACTCGGTGGTCTTGTCGAGATCGTGGATGAACAGTCCCAGCAGAACAACATCGCGTGACAGCTGGGGATACAAAGGAAGCATCTGGTCGGCCAACTTCAACAAAGTTGAAGTGTGCTCGAGCAGCCCGCCAATCCATGCGTGATGCAGGGCCGTGGCCGCCGGTGCCGTCCGGAAGTTTGACATGAGCGCGGCGTCTGCGAGATACGCATCCGCCAGTGCTTTCACTCCGGGATGCTCGATGGTGCCCAACAGCTCGACAACGTCTTGGAACATGCCGTCGATCGACTGGGTGGTCGAAGGCAGCAAATTCTTCAACTCCTCAGGACCAACGTGGACGGGCTCCATTTGGTCGATCTGGCATTTGATCTGCAACGCATCGTTGAAGTTTTCGGTGGCTCCAGAAATTTGCACAAAGCCGGTTTCTGAGATCCGGGACAGAGCTTGTTCAGCTTTCCGCGGATCTTCGCCCACATCCCAGCAGCGGAGCGAGGCCTCACCCGTGGCATCTCGCAGGATGGCTTTGAGGTACGGCTTCCCGGCTCGGGTTGCGCCAATTTGGGGATTTTGCAAGGCATAGATGCCACTGAACCAAGCTCCAGGCTTGAGGTCTGCAATTTTTTCGTGCCCTTGCTGCATGGGTCAGGATCCTTCTTCCCGAATGGTGATGTCCAAGTCTCCCATCAGTTGCAGGAGACCCGAAATGTCGCGGTCCATGGTTGCTCCATCCAATGGAGTCGTTGCGGTCAACAAATGTGCGGCGTCATAGGCCAGAGGCAAAGTGGCATCGAGGTCAACCCAGACGCCATCAACCAAAGCCTGGGTCCACATGTGCCAGCCGAACGCGTGCGGTGCGCCTTGGTAACCCTCGACATAGACCAAGCCGGTTGCCCCGCGGGCAGGAATCCCAGCAGAGCGAAGCATGGCCACCAACAGAACGGCGTGTTCGGAACAATCCCCGGCCTTTGACTTCGCGGTCTCCGTGGCACTGGCAAAACCAGTGCTCAGACCTTTGTTGCTGATGTGCATCGCTACCGCCGAACGGAGGCGTTCAGCTTGGCGGCGAATGGGGGCACTTTCGAGCCCACGAAGCGCTTGCGCGGTCAATTCCGAGACAGTCTCATCGGCCGCATCCGCGAGAGCACTGGGACTGCGGTACCGGGGATCGGCCAGTTCCGCATCCGTGGCGGGCAACGGTTCGTCCAAATTCACCTTGATCAGAATTTCACCTTCACCCAAACGCTCGCTGCGCTGAGCCCCCGCTGATGGCAGGTCTTCCAGCACACCGTCTTTCGCGCGAACCAGCATTTCAAGGGTGCGCGACGTGCGGGCTTGCTTGATGGGCTTGTCCAGTTGAACGAACAAACTGACCAGCAGTTCGGGGACATTCTCGCTGGCCATCTTGGCGGTGGCTTCATCGGTCAACTCCACCCGCATCTCACCGAATGGGAGCGAGGTGACTTGCCGCAGCAGCACACCATCGGTCGCCACCAGATCCTCACCCACCGAACCAGGCATGGCGCTGGTGGTGGATTTCCACCGGGTGGCCGGAATGGCGCGACCGCCACGATTGAATGTGGTTTCATCGACGAGCGTCCGGGTCAATTCCACGGGTTCAGGACCTTGGTCCGGAAGCACCGTGGACCAGCGGATGGTCTTGGCACCCGAGGCCACGCGTGCCATGAAAAATCGTTCGGCGGCCACCGGTGAAAGCCACTCTTGCTGGCTGGGAGGAATGTCTCGTTCGTTGGTCCGACCCAGTTGGGTTGAAACCTCTTTGATGACACCATTGCCCAAAAAAGTCCAAGTGGTGGTGATGGCAGTCCCTGCCAACTTTTGGATGGATTCCGCACGAACGGGCTGGCCGTCTTTCCCTTCAACAAATCGACTGGTGACCTCCATGGAAACGCTTTGCGCTCCACGTCGAATCTCGATCTTGCTTTCCTGTTCGGTCTGCCAACCCTCCGGCACTTTGCTCCGGGTCTCATGAAGCCAGCCGCTCCGAGCACCGGCGATGCTGATGGCGTACCAAAGATCCCGTTCCTGCTCGGCGATGACACTTGAGGTCAACGCCAGAGCCACGAGATTGAACATCATGATCATTCGTCGCATGGATTCTCCTCAGAGGCAGACTCAGGACGCAGCAGTGGGAAGTAGATGACGTCGCGAATCGAGGTTGCGTTCACCAAAAGCATGACCACCCGATCGATCCCGATGCCCAGCCCACCGGTGGGTGGCATTCCGGTCTCCAGGGCATCGAGGAACGATTCATCCAGCGTCCGTTCCTTGGCCATTTCGTCGTCCATCCCCCCGAGTTGCTCTTCGAAGCGGCGACGCTGTTCCAAGGGATCATTGAGTTCGGTGTAGGCCGTGCCGAGTTCCATCCCCCCAGCAAAGAGGTCCCAGCGGCCGCAATATTCGGGGCGATCGGCATACGAGCGGGTCAACGGGCTGATCACGCTGGGATAATCAAACACGAAGGTCGGACGGCTGGGATCGAACGTGGGTTCCACCCGTTCCTCAAACAACGCGTTGGCCAAAACCCACACATCGGCAGTCGCCGCGTTCTCGACCAGACCTTGGGCCGCTTCACGAACCTTTGCCTCATCCGATGGATCAAACCCAAGCACCTTGGTGAAGGTCTCACGCCAATCCAAACGCACAAAGGGTGAAGACCAGTCAATCTCGATGTCGCCGAACGGGCGAACGGCTGTCCCCCCCGACAATTCCTCCGCCACTTCTCGGCAGATCGATTCGGTGAGGTCGGCCATGCCGTGGTGGTCGCTGAACGCCTCATACACCTCCATGGCCGTGAACTCGGGGTTGTGGCTGCGGTCGACACCTTCGTTGCGGAAGTTGCGATTGATTTCGTAGACCTTGGGCAAGCCACCCACGATCAACTTCTTGAGATACAGCTCGGGGGCAATCCTCAAGAAGAGCGGCATCCCCAACGCGTTGTGGTGGGTGGTGAATGGACGCGCGGCCGCCCCCCCAGGGACCGGATGCATCATGGGTGTTTCAACTTCCAAGAAACCACGTGCGTCCATGCGGCGACGAATGGAAGAAATGATCTGGCTGCGGGCGGTGAACGTCTGCAGAACTTCCGGGTTGGTAAACAGATCAACGTGGCGCCGACGGGCCCGAAGTTCTGGATCTTGCAGGCCGTGCCATTTTTCTGGAGGGGGCTGGAGACTCTTGCTGGCCAACTCGAAGCGGTCGGCCCAGACACAAATCTCGCCCTTCCTCGTTCGTCCCATGCGGCCCCCGGCCACGATGACATCGCCGTAATCCAATTTCCGTGCCAACCGGAACGCGTTTGTTTCCAAATCGCCCTTGGAACAACTGATCTGAAGATCGCCGGTGGCATCGCGGATGACCAAGAAAGCCAACTTGCCCATCTCGCGGTGTTGGATACACCGTCCCGCCACCAAAACTTGGGGCCTCGGATCTTCAATGGACTCTTCGGCGTCCTCGGCCGCCCGCCAGGCATCGTCGGCGGCTTCATCAAACATCGCCCGAGCTTCGGCGAGAGGGATCAACCCATCGATCCTTTGTCCGTAGCCATCGATCTCAAATTCGTCACGCCAGCGGCGCAACTTGTCGAGACGGGCTTTGAAGAGTTCATCTGGCTTTGGGGTTGCTTCAGACATCGTGGCGGATGGTAGCCTCCCGGGCACATTCACTCGGAGGTTTCAGATGGGTCCACGCAGAATTGGAGTTCTCACCGGTGGTGGCGATTGTCCGGGGCTGAACGCCGTGATCCGGGCCGTGGTCAAGACCGCCACGCTGGGACATGGGGTTGAAACCGTGGGCATCTTGGATGGCTACCAAGGCTTGGTGGAAGATCGGGTGGTGCCCCTGGACCGAGATTCGGTCTCCGGCATCCTTGACCAAGGTGGCACGATTCTCGGTACGAACAACCGGGCTGCTCCCGCGCGGTATCCCGACGGCACCGATGCCGACGGAAAGCCCCGCATTGTTGACGCCACCGATCGTTGTCTGGCCACGGCCGAAAAACATGGGATTGATGCCTTGGTGGTGATTGGCGGCGATGGCACCATGAGTTGCTCGGCTCCGATTGCCCAAGCTGGATTGCCCGTGATTGGGGTTCCGAAAACCATCGACAACGACCTCGTTGGAACCGATCTCACTTTTGGCTTCACCACCGCCGCCAGCACCGCCACGGAATCGCTGGACCGCCTGCACACCACGGCCGAGAGCCACCACCGCGTCATTGTGTGTGAATTGATGGGAAGAAACGCCGGCTGGCTGACCTTGGAATCTGGAGTGGCGTCCGGGGCGGATGTGATCTTGCTTCCAGAACTTCCATTCCAACCCGAAGTGGTGTGCGACTTCGTGCAATCAAGACGAGCGGGTGGTCGGGGCTTTTCCATCGTGGCCTGCGCGGAAGGGGCCAAGATCGCGGGTCAAGACGCCGTGGTGGCGAGACGGGTGCAAGGCTCTCCCGACCCCATCAGGCTCGGGGGAATCGGCGCGCTGGTTGCCGATTTGGTGGAACGAGAAACGGGCATTGAAACCCGAACCACCGTGCTTGGCCATGTGCAACGAGGCGGCGCGCCAGTTGCGGCGGACCGGGTGCTCGCGACCCAGTTCGGTCATGCGGCCGTCGAATTCCTTCTCCAAGGCGCCGAGAACCAAGTCGTGGTGCTCCGGAATGGCACGATTGAGCACATCGATCTCATGGAGGTCACAGGCAAGCAGAGGCTGGTTCCGACCGATCACCCGCTCATCCGAGCGGCCCAATCCATTGGAACGTGCTTCGGGGTGCATTGAGCCCGAACTGAGAACTTAGACGGGGAGCGTCAATGGCGGCCGTTCGGAACCAACCAACGGTTCGAATCGGTTTCGGAATGCCGCCACGTCCATCCCCGCCAAATCGGCGTATTGCTTGATGGTCTCGTCGGAGGCAAAGTCATCCTTGCGCAAACGAATCATGTACCGACGGGCGATGGCGTAGGTCGTGGAATCCACATCCACACGCCGCACCCTCATGCGGCCGGTGTTTGCATCCAACATGTCCAAGAGGGCAAGAGGAACAAACCGGCCACCTTGCATCGTGACCAGTGCCCCGCCGCCACCGTCAAGGAGGTACTTCGCAGCGGCGTAACCAAGGTCACGGGTGTATTCAGCATCGAATGGGATGGGGTCGATGCAGCGCAATTCGTAGCCAATGTCCTTGGACACAAAGGTGATGTCATGACCGAGTTCGGCCAGACGTTCACGAACGGCACTTCGCAAGCCTTCGCCCACGTTGATTTCCGCGATCCGCATGTGGCCATGATCATCACGTTCCACTTTGCCCAGCCCCTGCAAGTCGCGCTCATCGAGGTCCAAGACCACACCTTCAGCGACCACGGCCACGCCGTCTTTTCGGCCTTCGGCGATGCGCTTGAGCACGGATCCCACGATGGTGTCCACCAACTGGTCCAAACGGAAAGGACGTTGGTCAAACTCTTCGGGAATCAACGTCAAGGTGGCCCCGGCCGCTTTACCAATACCCAAGGCCAAGTGACCGGCACTTCGGCCCATGGCGATGGCGATGTACCAGCGGCCGGTGGTGCGGGCATCGGTCATCAAACTTTGGATGATTTCCACACCGTGGTGGCGAGCGGTCTGGTAGCCAAAGGTGCAGATCTCCGGCGGGAGATCGAGGTCGTTGTCGATGGTTTTGGGAACGTGCGCTACCCGGATGCTTCCGCCGGCGGTTTGTTGCACGTTCACTGCGCTGAAGGAGGTGTCGTCCCCACCAATGGTGATCAGTTTGTCGATGCCCTTGGCTTTCAGAGTGTCAACAACCCGTTGCAAATCTTCGGGATTCTTGGTGGGGTTGGCCCGGCTGGTCCCGAGTACCGAACCACCGCGGAAGTGCAGGCGACTGACATCGGCAATGTCCATGGGTTCCAAAGCGTCGAGATCCCCCTTCATGACTCGGGAGAAGCCGTCACGAATGCCGTACACCTCCGTCCCCGCCAAGCGGGCCCGGATCACTGCCGCGGCAATGACACCATTGATACCAGGGGCAGGACCACCACCAACAACAATCGCAAGAGCTCCGGACACGGGAAACCGCCTTTCAAAATCGGGGCAACAGTCTACCGCGGGTGCGGGGCAGGTCCAAAGCCTCGAAAGCAGAACGTGCAATCTTCTGACTCATGTCGCAAGCCGATCCCTTCGCGTCGTAGTCTGTCGGACAGAAATGGTCGGCGTGCTTCCCCAATCCATATCACAGGTGGCGATCCTCGCTCCAAACTGGCTGGGGGATGTGGCACTGGCTCTCCCGAGTCTGCAGACCCTCGTGTTGGCCCGGCCCGAAACAACTTTCCACGTGGTGGGACGGCCTCCACTGGGCGAACTCGTGGATCTTCTCGGTTGCGCCCGGCTAAAGCACCACGAATGTGCCAAGCACAATGGGCAACGCCGCCAAGTTCTGCGGAGCATCCAGCCGGACGCGGTCATCATGTTCACGGGGAGTTTTCGAAGTGCTTGGGTGGCCCGCGGACTTGGGCGCATTCGAATCGGCACCCGAACCGAAGGGCGCGGGTGGCTTTTGACCCATGCCATCTCGCGGGGCACCAGCCGCCCCCGACCCACCTCCGAGCTCTACGCCGATTTGGTCGAAGTCGCCGTTGATGTACGACCTGGGCCACCCCAACCGTTGATCTCTGAAGTGTCCCAGTCCGGCCGTTCCGGTGTTGTGTTGGTCCCTGGTGCCAGCCGGGAGAACAAAAGGTGGCCAGAATCACGGTTTGTCGAGCTCGGACAAAAGCTCCAGGCCATGGGTCATGCCATCACACTTCTGGGATCCCCCGAAGAGCACCACCGCCTCCGCGCCATGTCCGATCACATCCTCCACGCTCAGATCATCTGTGAGCCCCGGCTCCACGCGGCACTCTCGGCCATTCAGCACGCGGCCGTGGTGATCGGGAACGACACCGGCCCCCGTCACTTGGCCGCCTTGTTCGGGACACCATGCGTGACGCTGTTTGGCCCAACCGATATTCGGTGGACCCCATCCGCCGCCAACGAACACGCGTTGCAAGCCCAGCCGTTCGCCCCCGGAGAACTGATCGCCGATGACCGACCGGCAGCATTCGCGATCGATCGCATCCCCACCGGGGATGTGCTCTTCAGCGTGCAGAAGATTCTGAATCAATCTGAGCTTTAGCGCAGCTGCAGTGGCACCTTGGCCACCGCCGAACGGCGTGCTTGTTCAGCCCATTGCTGGACCAACCGTTGCGCGGCGACAAAATCAAGGACGGCAGCTTCACCCACCACTCTTCCGTCCGCGGCCATGGGTGGCAAACGCAAGACTTGGAACGCCCCCCCCGCTCGATCAACCAATGAAGCCATGGCCTCTGGTGCATCTTCGGCATTGACACGAAGCAAGTGGGTGATCCCAAACGACGCCAACGCGTCTTGGGGTGCGATGGGTTCAAGCATGTTCTCTGCCATCAACCCTGCGGGGACTCGGCAGAAGAACGCAGCCACGGCTTCGCCCTCTCGAGGCGTTTGCTGAAGACGGGGTTGCATCGCAGCCGGGCGCTGGGGTCGCGGATACGCCTGCAATCCCGGAGGCGGCCAAGTTGCAGTCGCTTGGGCCGACGACGTCACCGACCGGTTGAACCACGAGGATCCAGGTCGTGGGGCAACAAACCAAACCAACGACAACATCAACAACAGCAAACACCCACCAATGACAACTTGCCGCGCGGGTTTTGCCATCTGACGGCGGGGTTCGGGCAAACCAGGAGGGCCCAGCAGCACGGGACGTGCCGCCATCCCACTGGGGTCGAACCGTGGAGGTTCGGGGATTTCACCCCGGTGCTGGAGCGCGGCACGGTCGGCCCGCATGCCGTCCACCAAGTCGCGGAGCTCAGCATCAGCGTCGAGGTCACGCGAAAGGCGGACCCGATCGGCTTCTTCCAGTCGAGATTCCACCCAACCCAGCAACTGACCGAGTTGTCCACGACCTACCCCCGGGTCATCCTCACCAAGCAACCCCAAACGAGCTCGCCAACGCAAAGCGCGGACGTCGTGCAAGGTGGTGTTCAACGCGCCCGCGATCACGGTGTCTTCCAAATCACCCAAATCACAGAGGACCAAAGCCGCCCGCTCCCGCGGTGCCAAACGGTGCACCGGCAAAGCAGCATCGGGGGACGCCCCGGGGAGCGAATCCACCAAGGCCGCAAACGCGGCGGCGGTTTCTTCCGCTTCAGAAGCTGAAAGAGCCGCGCGGAGCCCCCCATCCAGGCGTGCCTCAGCATGCCGTGGGTCGAGGGCAAGGGCGCACTCCCACAGCTTCGACTGAAGTCGGTTGAGTCGCGGTCCGGATGGGCGCTGGCGTACCATCAGCACAACGATGGTACTCCCCCAAGACGAATGGCAGAGTCCACTGGCAAGCCGCTACGCCTCAGTGGAAATGCGAACCCTCTTTTCTGACCGAAACCGCATCGGACTGTGGCGTCGATTGTGGCTCGCTTTGGCCGAATCCGAGCACGAATTGGGTCTGCCGATCACCTCGGAGCAAATTGAAGAGTTGAAGAGCACCCTCGATGACATCGATTTTGACAAAGCCTCGGCCTACGAGGCCGAGTTGCGGCACGATGTCATGGCCCACGTGCACGCCTGGGGCGATGTGGCCCCGAACGCGAGACCCATCCTGCACCTTGGGGCGACCAGTCAATTCCTCAACTGCAACGCCGAAGCCATCATGCTGAGAGATGGCTTGGATCAGATTGCCGGGGCTTTGGCCTCTGTGATCGATGCTTTGGGCACATTTGCCCAAACCCACCGCGCGGTGCCCACCTTGGGATCAACCCACTTCCAAACCGCCCAGCCCACCACCGTGGGCAAGCGAGCCACCGTGTGGTGTTGGGATTTGTGCTTGGCCCTCGAGGAAGTCGAGCGCCAGCGGGATGGCATCCGCCTCCGTGGTGTCAAAGGGACCACTGGGACCCAAGCATCATTCCTGTCGTTGTTCGACGGTGACCACGACAAAGTGGATCATCTGGAACGACTCGTGGCCGAACGCATGGGATTCTCGGCCGAACAGTTGCATCCTGTGACTGGGCAAACGTACCCCCGTCTGGTGGACGCGAAGGTTCTCGGTGCGTTGGGCATCGTCGCGGCCGCCTGCCACAAGTGGGCCACGGATGTCCGTTTGCTGGCGGGTCGGGCTGAAATCGAAGAACCCGTCGCCAAGAAGCAGATTGGTTCGTCCGCCATGCCCTACAAGCGCAACCCCATGCGATGCGAGCGGGCCTGTGGCTTGGCACGATTCGTGATGAACTTGGTGCCCAACACGTACCAGACGGCCGCCACCCAATGGCTCGAACGTACCCTTGACGATTCGGCCAATCGAAGGTTGACCTTGGCCGAAGGATTTTTGGCGACCGACGCCACCTTGGGCATTCTTCGAAATGTGGCCCAAGGACTGATCGCCAACCCAGCGGTATGCCGCACCAACCTGATGCGAGAGATGCCCTTCTTGGCCACCGAAGCACTGCTCATGGCCGCGGTTCGCCACGGTGCGGATCGACAGACCACGCATGAGATCATTCGAGCGCACAGCCGAGAGGTCCAAGCCGAACTCCGGGGAGGTGCGGCCACCAACGATCTCTTGCAGCGGCTGCAAGCAGAACCGGCGTTTGCTGGGGTCAGCATGGAAGAGGCGTTGGATCCTGAACAACACATCGGAAGGGCCCCAGAGCAGGTTGACCGCTTTATTGACCAGTGCTTGAGCCCAATTCGAGACCGGTATGCGTCACATATCGGAAAAGATGTGTCAGATCTCGCCATCTGATCAAAAAAATGCCTATATTGGCCCAAAAAGACCGTTTCTTCCCGGCAAAGCCCGAAGCCATGCGGCACAATGAACGAACAAAAGGGCCCTGACGGCCCCCAAAAGGAGAACCACTATGGAGTCCTACGACAACCTTCGACGTCTTGTGGAATCGGTTGATGAAGACATCAACAAGGCCAAGGGTGGCAACAAAGCTGCCGGCACCCGGGTCCGCAAGGTCATGCAAGAAATCAAAGCTGCCGCCCAGGAGATCCGGGCACAAATGCTTGAGATTCGTTCCGAAGACAACTGATCTTCGATCGACCTTCCTCGGAAGGTGAACAAACGTTCGGAAGGCCGCCCTGTGGGCGGCCTTCTTACATTCGGTACCGTACGCCTCATATGGCCCTCGAACCTGTTCTACCGCTCGATCGCATCGACCCCAACAACTGTCTGCATGACGCCAAGGCCATTGATGCCCTAATTCCGCACCGTGGGCCTATTCGCCAAGTGGACCGCATTGTTTTTGCGGAGACGCCGCTGATGATCGCCGGGGTGAAAGATGTCAGGGACGACGAATTTTGGTGCGATGGACACATCCCAGGCCGCCCTGTGATGCCAGGCGTGCTCCAACTTGAAGCCGGTGCCCAACTGGCTTCTATTCTTGACACGCTCTGCCACGGGCCAGATCGCTTCATGGGTTTGGTGCGGATTGATGAAGCGTCTTTCCGGGGCTCTGTCCAACCGGGAGATCAACTTCTCTTGCTTGGCTATCGACTCAAGCCCGCGCACAAACGACGATTTGTCTGCCATTGCCAAGGTTTGGTCGAGGGCAATATTGTCTTTGACGCGCAAATCACTGGGTTCACGATGTAAAACAGCCCCATGACGTTGCTCCCCTTCCGTTGCCATCCCTTGCTGAAATCCCGGGTCTGGGGTGGGGAACGACTGTTGGAGTGGAACAAACCACTTCCGGGCGGGGCCACCAACCGGTGGGGCGAGTCTTGGGAGTTTGCCGACCTGCCCAAAGACATTCCTGACGGTCGCAGCATCATTCGAGACGGTCCTCTCGCCGGTCAGAACTTCCAAGAGGCGATGGTCCAACATGCTCCGGCGCTGATGGGCGACTTGCCCCGAAGTCCACACGGCGGCTTCCCATTGTTGGTGAAGCTTCTTGATGCACAACGCAACCTCTCGGTTCAGGTCCATCCCACCGCCGAATATGCCGAAGCCCATCCCGGCGCGTATAAAAAAGACGAAGCCTGGCTGATCCTCGATTCACAGCCTGAGAGCCTGCTGTACACGGGTTTGGCCGATGGGGTCACCCCCGCTGAACTGCATGCTGCAGCCCAGCGTGGCCAAGACCTCGAGCCGCTCATGCACGCGGTGTCCGCCATCCCGGGCGAGTGCCATGTGCTGCCCAGTGGCACCTGCCATGCTCTGGGAGCCGGAATTTTGGTGGCCGAGTTCCAAACCCCAAGCGATACGACGTATCGCATCTGGGATTGGGGGCGTGAGGGGCGCGAGATGCATCTGGATCAAGCGTTGGCCTGCATGTCTCCGGGCCGCGCTGCACCGCCGTGCACCATTCCCGCGGATGCCGATGGTCTCGAAATCAACATCGTTGCCAACACCCCTGCGTTTGTCCTCCGGACCCTGCAGACTTCAGTTGATCGTCTTATGCCATCTCCACCCTCGGACCGGCCGGAGATATGGATGATCCTCGAGGGCGAAATGCGTTGTGCATCAATGCAGTGGTCCAAAGGCGACACGGTTTTCTTCCCGGCCCAACGCGATGTGACCATCGAAGTGGCCGCCGGATCCCGTTGGGTGCATTGTCACCTGCCCATTGGACAAGAACGTCTTGCCTGAGGGAATACCAGACCCGAAGACCCCGTCTTCAGAGCATGATGCTCATGGGGCTCGAAGACCACTTTCAGAAGCCAAGCTGCGAAAAATTATGCGGGACCATGGCCCGCGACTGTTGGCTTTGGCCCGGGGGGTCGTCCGTGACACCCATCTGGCTGAAGACATCGTCCAGGAGAGCTTCGTGAAACTGTGGCGTCAACCGCCCGAGGCGGAGGCCGCAACCGCCTCATGGCTACGTACCACCGTGGTACGGGCGTCCATCGATCGGATTCGGAAACGCCAAGCAACCCCAAGTGAAACCCTCAACCCATCTGCTCCAGAATTACCTCCGGTTGCTGATGCTCAGGAACAAGCCAGACGAATCGAACAGGCCATGGATCGCTTGGACCCTGAGAAACGTGCGGTGCTCCTGTTGAGGGCTCGAGATCAACTTCCGTACGAAGCGATCGCCGCGGCCTTGGATATCCCCATTGGCACCGTGATGAGTCGTCTGGCCCGAGCACGAAAAGCGCTCCTCCATGAATTGGCTCAAAACGAAAATGATGCTTCAGGAACCCCCATCCCTTTTTCTCGGAGAACCAGCCCATGATGGACTGCGCGACCTTTGCTTCTCACCGCGATGCCTTCCTCGACGGGCGACTGACCGAAGACGAATCCCGCTTGGTTGAACGCCATCTGGCCGAATGCCCCACCTGCCAAGCAGCCATCGATCATTTGCTTGCCGCTGACACGCACCTTCGAGAGCAACCCGAGCCGGAGTGGACCGAACGCCTTTCTCAATCTGTACTGGATCAAACCACCGCCCCCTTGGCCCGGCATGTTTGGTCTTGGCAACTGGCCACCGCGGCCGGCTGGATCTTGGCCATTGGCCTCGGACTCATGCTGCTGCGTCCCACCCAAAGTTCAACGCCAACGGCGCAAACCGTGGGGTACTACCAACCTGCACCATGGATGAAATCCACGCTGGGCCCCCGCCGTGAGATCGAAGAGACGCCCCCACTGGTGCAGTTGCTGCGGCAACTTCAAACACGGCAGCCTCCTTCTGCTGGTCTTCTTGAGGCGATTGCCCGCAAACGACAAACCGCTTTTGGCAAAGAGCGAATGGTGCTTCTGGAAGCAGAAGCCGCGTGTGCGCATCTTCTCCAACCCACCCCCCAAGATCTCCAGATGCTGTTTCCTGATTTGGAAGCCCAACTGAAGGCACTGACCACGCCACCACAACGGCCAGACGCTTGAGGCGAGAGACGTCCGAGAATCATGGACTACCCCGGGCCGCCATCGGGCTCGTACCATGGGATCGTGAGTTCGATCAATGGACTGCCGCCGATTCTCCCGCCCGCACCATCTGCGGTCCGTACCGCACCGCTGCGTTTGGAAGAAGCAGCATCCGTTGATGCACCAGTCGCCCGGATTGCACCGAGCCAACCCATCGACCCCTTGGTCGCGGGAAGACTTGCTCCCGGAGCTCGACTGACCCTGCGGCCCAACATCGCCCAGATCCAAGCGACCTACGGCGCGAACGCCCAAACTCCGCACACCGGTCCTGAGACCATCGCGTGAATCGAGAAGCATTTGTTGCGGCTTTTGCAGACGCACGGGCCAGCGCCATTTTGCGGACGCCTCACGAGCATCTTGCAGCGCCAGCCATGGAAGCCGCCATTGATGCCGGCTTCCGGGTGGTTGAATTCACGCTGACCATCCCTGGAGCTCTGGACATGGTTCGAGCATTTTCCCAGCGCGATGGCTTGCTGGTCAGTGTGGGGACCGTACTGACTGCGGAAGACGCCCACGCCGCGATTGATGCTGGCGCCTCTTGTTTGGTGTCTCCCGTGTTGGGGACTGAAGTTGGTGAAGTCGCCGCGCAGCGCGACGTGGCGTGGATGCCAGGGATTGCCACGCCAACCGAAGCGTACGCCGCCCACCAAGCCGGAGCACCTCTGCAGAAGATCTTCCCCATGCCTGGGATTGGGGCCGCCTGGGTCAAAGCCATTCGGGGGCCCATGCCTTTCCTGAATCTGGTGCCCACCCACGGAGTGCACGAAAACAATGCGGCTTCATTTCTGAAAGCCGGAGCCCACGCGGTGGGCTTTGTGCAGTCGGTCTTCGATCCCAACGATATTGCTGAGCGGCGTTGGCACAAGATCAAAGAGAAGGCCAAAAAAGCCTTAGCATCTGTGCGCTAAGCCAACCGGTACCAAATGGCTCAGTAGCTCTTGGACCACACCACACGCTGTGGGCTGGGTTCGCCACTGAAGGGACAGGTCCCCGGTCCGTCTCCCAAATCTTCCAGAGGGATACAACGGATCGTGACGCCCAACTCATCGTTGATGCGTTGTTCCACTTCTTCCGAACCGTTCCAATGGGTGAGGGCGAATCCGCCATGAATCGGCGTGGGTGTCCCCTCTTTGTGGGCGGGTGGGGTGAAGAAGGCGCGGAAGCTTTCTTCGTCGTCGATCACTTTGGTGTGCTCATCACGGAACGCTTTGGCTTTGGCCAACAGACCAGCTTGGATCTCGGAAAGCACTTCCGGCAGCCCGGCAATGAATTCATCACGCGGCAATGACGCTTTGTCTTTGTGACCTCGATCGCGCCGACCGACAAAAACGGTGCCCGCTTCCATGTCACGTTCCCCCACTTCAACGCGGACGGGAATCCCCTTCTTGATCCACCCCCACACCTTGTCTCCACCCCGAATGTCACGGTCATCGATCTCAACTTCGATGGCCCGCCCCATGAACGTGCGCTGACGGAGCTCCTCCGCAATCTTCTGACAGTGGGCCAACACCGCTTTCGGGTCCTTGGCTTTCATGGTGATGGGGAGCAACACCACGTGAGCGGGCGCTAGAGCAGGAGGAAGCACCAAACCGTCGTCGTCGGCATGCGTCATGATCAACCCCCCCACCAAGCGAGTCGAGACGCCCCAACTGGTGGTCCAGGCGTGTCGCCGCTCACCTTGCTCGTCGATGAACATGATGTCCTGGGCCTTGGAGAATGTCTGACCCAAGAAGTGGCTGGTTCCGGCTTGCAATGCTTTTCGATCTTGCATCATCGCTTCGATGCAGACGGTGTCCACCGCGCCGGGGAATCGCTCTCCCGCACTTTTGTGTCCCGTCATCACTGGCATCGCCATCACGTCTTCCGCGAAGCGGGCGTACACCTCGAGCATTTTCATGGTTTCTTCGCGGGCTTCTTCTTCGCTCGCGTGCACCGTATGACCTTCTTGCCAGAGGAACTCAGCCGTTCGCAAGAAAAGTCGAGTCCGCAGTTCCCAACGCACCACGTTTGCCCATTGGTTGATCAAGAGCGGCAAATCGCGATAGCTCTCGACCCACTTGCTGAACATGGCACCAATGATGGTTTCACTGGTCGGACGAACGATCAGAGGCTCATCCAGCTCACCCGCCGGCTTCAGTCCACCCTCGCCGTCATCTTCCAAACGGTGATGGGTGACCACTGCACATTCCTTGGCAAAGCCATCCACGTGCTCCGCTTCCTTTTCGAGGAAACTCTTGGGAATGAACAATGGGAAATACGCATTGCGGTGACCGGTTTCTTTGAACCGACGATCCAAATCACGCTGGATGTTTTCCCAGATGGCGTATCCCCATGGCTTGATGACCATGCAGCCTCGGACCGGCGAGGACTCGGCCAAATCAGCGGCCTTGACGACCTGCTGGTACCACTCGGGGTAGTTCTCACTGCGGATGGGTTCAATCGCCGTTTTGGGCTTGCTCATGGAACGTTGCATTGTCGGCTTTTGTGGCCAGAAGAGCAAGACACCATAAAAAACGCCCCCCAAATGGGAGGCGTTCTTGTTTGATTGGCGAACGGATGGGATTTACTTCCCGTCCTTGACCTCGTACTCAGCGTCGATGACATCGTCGTCACCATCGGAGGCCTCGGGGGCTTCACCGTCGGGCTTTGCTTCAGCCGTCTTGGCCGCTTCGTAAGCGGCTTTTCCGAGTTCCATGGATTCTGATTCAAGCTTCTTCATGGACTCTTCGATGGCCGATTTGTCTTCGCCTGAGAGAGCCCCTTCGACTTCGGCGACCGCGGCCTCGATCTTGGCTTTCACCTCTTCGCCGACCTTCTCGCCGTGCTCTTCCAACGCCTGCTTGGTCTGGAAGACCATCTGTTCGGCTCGATTTTTGACGTCGACCAGCTCGCGACGTTCTTTGTCGGCTGACGCATTAGCTTCGGCTTCGGTCTTCATGCGCTCGATCTCCTCCTCAGACAATCCGCCTGAGTTGTCGATTCGAATGTCGGCACTCTTCCCGGTGGTTTTTTCCGTCGCCGTCACCTGCAAGATGCCGTTGGCGTCAATGTTGAACTCAACCTCAATCTGCGGGGTGCCCATTGGGGCCGGCGGGATACCGCCCAAATCAAACCGACCCAGCGAACGGTTGTCGGCCGCAAATTCTCGCTCACCCTGCAAAATATGGATCGTCACGGAGGGCTGGTTGTCAGCCGCGGTGGTGAACGTTTCTTTGCGAGAGGTTGGAATGGTGGTGTTCCGCTCGATCAGTTTGGTGGTGATGCCGCCCTTGGTCTCGACGCCCAATGAAAGTGGAGTCACATCAAGCAAGAGCACGTCTTTCACATCACCGCCCAAGACACCACCTTGAATGGCGGCACCAATGGCCACCACCTCATCGGGGTTGATGGACTTGTCGAGTTCGGCTTTGCCAAACACTTCCTTGGCCACCTCTTGGACCTGGGGAATCCGCGTGGAGCCCCCCACCATGACCACCTCGTCCACGCTCGATCCATCGAGCTTGGCATCGGCCAAGGCTTGACGACAAGGGCCCGCAAGACGTTCAAACAAGCTGGCGGCCAACTGCTCGAACTTGGCTCGGCTGATGGACTGCTGCAAGTGCAATGGGCCCCGATCGGGAGTGGCAGTGATGAACGGCAAGTTCACCGAGGTTTCCGACATGGTGGAGAGCTCGTGCTTGGCTTTCTCTGCAGCTTCCTTCAAACGCTGCAGTGCCATTGGATCTTGGCGGAGGTCAATGGAAGACTCCTTCTTGAACTCGTCAGCGATGTGATCAATCAAGACTTGATCAAAATCATCACCACCCAAGTGGCCATCACCATTGGAAGCCAGCACTTCGAAAACGCCATCGCCGACGTCAAGAATGGAGACGTCGAAGGTTCCCCCGCCCAAGTCGAACACCGCAATTCGGGCGTTGGTCTTCTTGTCGAGGCCGTAGGCCAACGCCGCGGCCGTGGGCTCGTTGATGATGCGTTCGACTTTCAACCCCGCAATTTCTCCGGCATCCTTGGTGGCCTGCCGCTGAGAGTCATTGAAATAGGCTGGCACCGTGATCACCGCCCGGTCCACTTTTTCACCCAAGTAATCCTCGGCGGTCTTCTTGAGTTCACTCAAGACCATCGCGCTCACTTCTTGGGGGGTGTAATCCTTGTCCCGAACATGCACACTGACAAACTCGGTGGCGGCACCTTTCACTTCATAGGGCACCTGCTTCTCTTCGCCGGTGACCTCTTCCGCTCGACGGCCCATGAAGCGCTTGATGGAGAAAACGGTGTGCTTGGGATTGGTCACTTGCTGGTGCCGTGCCGCCTGACCGATCAGCCGCTCCCCTTTTTCTGTGAAACCAACCACCGAAGGGGTCGTGCGGTTGCCGCTCGCGTTGATGATGACCTTGGGCTGGTCACCTTCCATGACGGATACCACAGAGTTGGTTGTACCGAGGTCAATACCAATGATCTTTGACATTCGTGGGGTCTCCTTGAGGTCCGGAGAACATGAATGCAACCCCCGTGCCAGACTCTGAGGGCCCATTTGCGGGCCGAAGACCGCCGCGAACCGAAGAATGGCCACAAAACGTGCCAATCCGGCAGACTGGAGTCCCCCCGCGGGGCTCCGTAGGATGGCCCCATGGCCGGAATCGCCGCTGGACGCCCCCCATTGAAGATTGGCTCCTTTCAGCCCCCCACCAGGGTCTTTCTGGCGCCGATGGCGGGCTTCACGGATCTTCCCTTCCGACGTCTGGTCCGCGAGTGCGGGGGTTGCGGATTGGCCACAACCGACTTGCTGAACTGCCGCTCAGTCCTTGCAGGGCACCCGACCGCCCTTCGACTGGCCGAAACCAACGACGCGGACAGCCCCGTGGGTATGCAGCTCTACGGGAACGACACCGATCCTCTGCCCGAAGCGGCCGATTGGGCGGTCGGCCGAGGGATCGACGTGTTGGACATCAACATGGGCTGCCCCGTCGACAAGGTGTGCAAAAAAAATGGTGGCTCACTCTTGCTGTGCGATCCCGAACGCACCGTGCGACTGGTGGAGCGGATTTTGGCGGCGGTTCGAGGCCGGGTTCCGGTCACGGCAAAGTTGCGTCTGGGCTGGGACGACGATCACCTCACCGGTCCCAGATTGGCCCAAATGCTGGAATCAGTTGGTATTGCCGCCATTGCCATCCACGGCCGCACCACGGAAATGAAGTTCCGCGGCCAGGTTCGACTGGAAGGGATTGGTCGGGTGGTGGAAGCGGTTCGTGATATCCCGGTGCTGGGCAATGGCGACATTGAGTCTCCCCAAGATGCCGAACACATGATGCGCACAACGGGATGCGATGGCGTCATGCTCGCTCGCGCGGCCACACGTCAACCGTGGCTGTTGTCACGAATCCACCAACTGTTGGAATACGGGGAGGACCCCGGGGAACTGGACCACCATGGCATGCTGAGAGTCATCCGCCGCCACGTGGAGTTGTGCCGGGAACACTGCGAAGAACGTCGTTCGCTCCATGTGCTGCGCAGCCGAATCTCTCGGTACGCACGGAGCCTTGGGCACGTCAAGCCGCTGAAAGAAGCATTCCGACTCGCCGAGCACACCGACGAAATGCTGGTGGCCATCAACGAGTGGCTGGAGCGACCGGCACCTCGCCGTCGGGATCAGCAATCGCAATCTTTGGCGTGTCCGTCGCAACCATAAGACGGGCCCACAACAACAATCCCAAGACCAAAGCCGTACCGGCATGAGGCGCATGCCGCCAATTTTGGAAATGACGTCGCAGCAAAGCCATCATGGTTGGTTCTCCGAGTGGATTCGCCACAGCGAATCGTTGGTCTGGAATTCAGCAAGCCCACCCCGGATCAATTGCGCAGAAAAGCTCCGCACTCCTGTTTGAATTCGGATGCGTTCTGCAGTTCGATCACACTTCACCAAATCAAGGGTGCCGAAGTCGGTATCACACTCCAGAGACCAGATGGCTGGGACACCCAATGGCTTCAACAACAAATCGCCATCGGATTCTTGCCACACCCGCTCAATGGGTCCAAGCGTTTGTTGCAACTCGGTATGGAGTGGCGGCGCGCCGGCATGATCAGGAAGAGCAACGATCCCGACGGTAAACAAAGATCCCCCGACAGCCAAGACAAGGGCCACGGCGGATTCTGTGAGAGCTCGGCGAGAAGTAGACAATGGTGCGTTTCCTGTGGAGACGCGCCGCCCGCGAATTCGGCGACCACTGCGGTCAGCCTCGGGAATCCGCGGGCGTGCGCTCCTTCCCATGCACCATGCTGATCGGCCCAACGGGTGTTCCACTTCGGGCCGATTCGGAGTTCGGGTCGTCCAGACGGTTCAAGCCGACCAACCCAAACTCCATTCGTTCGTTAAGCCGCGGAAAGGGCGGCGTCCAGTTCAAATCCCAGGCGATATTGCTGATCACCGATCTGCTCACAGCGGACCACTCGGCCCCGGCGGGCGAACATGTCAAACCCCGAGAAACCCAAGGTCACAGTGGCTCCGAGCGGGAGAGGCTGGGCGGAAAACGCCCCCAGGCCGTGATCAGATCGATCCGCCAAGGTCAGGGCGTGGGTGACTCCAAAATGCTCAGGATCAAGCAAAAAGGCCGTCGCGCTCCCCAGAGCGTGGTGACGGGATTCCCGTCTCTGCTCGAATCGAAGCGAATCACCCTGCGGTGCGGCTGGTTCGGGCTGGGTGAATTCAATTTCGGCGGCGGGTCGGTAGTTCAAGTCGGCCATGGGAAACCTCCAAAAGAGCCATCGGCAAGCCAAGAGGCCGACTGAATCGGAAGTTTCGCTTTGTGGGGAAGAATCCACCCCCGATCATGCCGATGATGGCATCACAGATGGAACGATCCGCAGGAAACTACTCCGCTGGCCCCTCTCGCCTCCCTGACGAAGTCCGGGCCATGGTCGCGCAGGACGTGTTGGACTTGGACGGCTCCGGCATCGGCTGCCTCGAACACTCCCACCGAGGTGAAGTCTTTGATCAAGTGCTCAGCCAGACCGAGTCGCTCACCAGAAGCGTCTTGGGTGTGCCGTCGGAGTATTCGGTTCTCTTCCTGCAGGGAGGGGCGACCCAGCAATTCGGGATGATCCCCATGAATTTTGTTGGCAAAGGGGCTTCTGCACACACCAACACAGGAGTGTGGACCACCAAGGCCATACGAGCCGCAGAACAGTTTGGACCCACCGTTCTTGTTTTTGATGGCGCCGAAGATCAATTCCGCAGCTTGCCGGATCCCGGAGCACTGCACATCCCCCAGGATGCATCGTTCTTCCACACTTGTGCCAACAACACCGTCATGGGAACCCAGTGGAACAGACTGCCCCGTCCACCCGCGGGGGTGCCGCACATCTGCGACATGAGCAGCGAAATTGGCAGCCGGGTCTTGGATTGGGACAACTTGGACATGCTGTATGCGGGCTGCCAAAAGAACCTCGGAGTGGCCGGGACAGTTTTGGTGGTCATCAAGAACGAACTGCTCGCCCGCAGCCAAGCGCCTACGCCATTCAATTATCAGGAGCACGCGTTGGCCGGCTCTCGGCTGAACACGCCGCCCACTTTCGGGATTGTGGTACTGCGTCGGATGCTTGAATGGATTCAACAACATGGCGGCGTCCAAAGCATGGCGCGGCGAGCCCAGCAACGTGCTCAATTGCTGTACGAAGCCATCGAATCAACCCAAGGGTATTGGCGGGCTCATGCATCGACGGAAAGCCGGAGTGTGATGAACATCACTTGGCATGGACCAAACCCTGAAGCCGAATCACAATTTCTCAGCCAGGCGAAAGCGCTGGGCTTTTCTGGCCTAAAAGGACACCGATCCGTAGGCGGACTCCGAGCTTCGGTCTACAACGCCGCCGATGAGGCCGCTTGCGAGAAATTGGCGGAGCTGATTCAGTCCAGTCCGCGTTCTTCCAAATAATCAAGCAACGCGGAAGTCGCGGTGTCAACCAGGTCCAAGACCAAATCAAAAGCTTCGGCTCCGTCGTAATAGGGGTCGGGGACTTCGGTCCGGGAGGACTCTGGATGAAATTCCAACAAACACCGAACGCGACTGGCATCGATCCAAGGAAGATTCGTCACATCCTTCAGATTGGCTTTATCCATCACCACAATCAAATCAGCATCAGCATCAGAGGACGCGATCTGCCTCGCGCGTGAGTCGATGGGAACGCCTCGCTTTTGAGCAGCAGATCTCATCCGAGCGTCCGCGGCCTCACCAGCATGCCAACCACCCGTTCCCGCCGAATCGATCGCAAAAGCATGGTCGAGGCCGCGGGCTTGGACGTGATGGCGAAAGTAAGCTTCCGCCGCTGGGGATCGACAAATATTCCCCAAACACACAAAAAGGACTTTTGCCATCAGTTGGCCTGTTCAGACAGCGCGCGAGTTCGCGCGACTTTGATCGCGTAGGTCACGATCGAACAGAAAACCACCAATGCACCGGCATACACCACACGGCCACGAAGTTCCGTCGAGACATCAAGCCATGCCAACAGCACTCCCAAAGCGGCAAACAAAGCAGCAATGGCATACAGGGTGAAGACGGCTGGTTTAACACCGCCCAGAGATCGCTTCAGTTGATGGTGAATGTGGTCAGAATCAGGGTCGCTCATGCGCTTGCCGGACAATCTGCGGCGAACAATTGCCATGAATGTGTCCAAGATTGGCAGGGTAAACACCATTAACCCCGCCAAGACCACGTGGGTTTGACCCCGGTCACCCAACATCAAAATGATGGAAACAACGAGATAACCCAACATCAAACTTCCAGCATCTCCCAAAAAGATATTGGCGGGATTGAAGTTGTGAGGCAAGAAGCCAAGGATGGCGCCCAAACCAACCACCGCCAAAACAATCCTTGCTACCGCTAAAGATTGTGGAGCTTCAACAGAGTCCCCCCCCGCTTCCGGCAACAACATCATGCCAATCAGGGTCAAGCCAATCAAAGCAATGCCGGTCACTCCAGAAAGCAAACCATCGAGACCATCGATCAAATTTGCGGAATTGCAACCCCCGAGCACCATGACCGCGACCAAAGCCGTGCCAACGATGTTGTACACGTGAGAACTCAATACCCAGTCCACACCAGGGAAAAAGAACAATTGGGTGTCACCCGAGCCCAACAGAGGATTCAACACCCCCGCCGCCACTTGAACTCCAACACTTTCGACTGTCAGTGCGGCCGCAGCCATCATCTG
>CAXBRK010000022.1:0-24033 GCA_963978155.1 uncultured Phycisphaera sp.
CCATTCAGGTACGCGTCCCCCAAGGCGTCGTCTTGTTCACAACGAAGAGGAGGAGCGGCCAGTTGCACCCCCACCACTCGGCCGCCTTCGACCAACAGATCATCCACCCGTGCGATCAACACATCAACGCCCGAGACGCCGCCAATCAAGCGCTGGGTCTCCAAGGCATAGGCATCTTTGTCACATTGAGCTCGAGGTCCGCGCACGGCGTGGCCTTTGGAGGTGTTCAACATCTTGAACATGATTCCGGACGCATCGGCCGCCCGGCCCATCAAGCCGCCAAGAGCATCAATCTCACGAACGATCTGACCTTTGGCCAATCCGCCGATGGCTGGATTGCAACTCATGCGGCCGATCCCGGCTTCATCCATGGTCAGCAAGGCGACCGTGCCACGACCATTCAATGCGCGAGCGGCCGCACGGGCTGCTTCGAGCCCCGCGTGTCCACCACCGATCACAATGACGTCGTAATTGCCCCGCACCTTGAGTTCCATCCTAAAGTCCATGTCGTGAATTCAGAACACGAGAATGTCGCATCCGAGATAGAAAAGATTACCGCCGCGCCAACCGAAAGGTTCCCGGTCCTTGCGTCGTGGTGGAGCCCTTCGGCCATCGGCTGGCAACACACCCATGCCGCCATCATGCTGGATCCCAATGGACGGCCCACCGATCCCAAACGGATGGCCTTGCGATTCGCCTACGTCCCGGAATGTCCCCGCAGAGAACGCGTCACCGTCCTCGAACCATTGCTCAAGCAAGCCCTCTCCGAACACGGTGACCGAGAACTGGTGGCTGACTGCGATGTGACCGACGCGCCAGTGCTTGAACTTCTGAACCAATTCGGCTTTCAACCCACTGGAACCCCGCCCTATGTGGAGCACGGCCGCACTGTGGAATGGGTCATGGGCTACATGGATGCCTCAGAAGCCAAGGTGGATCTCTGTCGACCAGGTGACGCATCCCCGGAATGACGCGGGACGCGCCAAAGGCACGCCCCACGCAATCCCCCCAGATCAGCTTCCCCCCGCAGCAAGCACGATAGGCCGATAATCCATCGTGCAACAGTTACTTACAGTGAAATTCTGGAGCAAACCGCGTCCGTGAGACCCGAATTCAGGCTTGCAGGCAAATCGGGGTTGTCGTAGGATGTCGGATTCCCCGGAGACCAAGACCATGCCGGTTACACCGAACGCTGAAAACACCTTCACCATCGTCCGCCGCCCTCTGAAAGAATCCGAGCGCAAGACGTTGGAGCGTCTCATGACGATGCAAAAGGACGTCCAGCGAGGACGAACCAAATTGGCCGAACGTCGCAGCCGCGAGAATGTCGTGCACGGACGTGGTGGTCGCGACTGGGTGGTCCGAAAGACCGTGACCAAATTGGTCCACGTGGAGATTGGTCAGACGTTCACCATTCACGTCTCCCACAACATTCTCCCCGACCTGCGCAGCGTCGAGCAATACCTCGAAGTGGCCTGAGCCGGTTCATCTGACGAGAAGAGTTCTCGTCATCAAACCATCACGGTTCAAACCGACCATCAACGCCAAGCGTTGATTCTTTCCCATGGATCAAAAGATCCGCGAGACGTTCGGCGATCGGGGCCATGGGGCACGGCAAAGATGATGGGGCGAACCAACTTCTTTCGGTGTGCTCACCAGGATGAGAAGGACAACCCTCGGTGCGTTCGACTTGGAGTTCGTACACCACTTCCCACGTTCTGGCCAAAGGGTCATAGCACAACGCTTTGGCCACCGGCGGAGCCTGCGGCACCAAGCCCGCCTCTTCCTCAAGCTCTCGCACCACGGTTTGCAAAGGATCCTCTTCAGGCTCGACCGAGCCTCCAGGCAAAAATTCCCAGCGATTGGGGTACGCGTGCACGGTGCTTGAACGCTGGCCACAGAGCAGAAAGCCTTCAGAATCCCGTACCAAAGCCTTCACCCCCAAAGGTCGCAGGCCCAAGTCGAAAGCATCATCCTGAACGGCGTACCACCGATACGGACATGGAGCAACGGTCAGGGTGACCCCGCCGTGCCCGTTCCGGGTGACCCCCCCCACCGCCAAGAGCCCGCCGTCGAAATACTCCGGACGGACCGAACACAGCGCGTCCCAGCGAGACTCGGCTTCATCGATGTCGGGACCAAACCGATCCGCTGCCAACGGCGAACCCCGCAACAACACGGGCGGCCGACGCAACGCGATCGTTCGTGGATGGTCGATCAACCGAATTGGATGCCTTGGGCCAATGGCAAATCACGACCCCAGTTCATGGTGCAAGTTTGACGCCGCATGTACGCCTTCCAAGCATCGGAACCAGACTCTCGACCGCCGCCGGTGTCTTTTTCGCCGCCGAAGGCACCACCAATTTCCGCGCCACTGGTACCGATGTTGACATTGGCGATGCCGCAGTCTGAACCATTGTGGGACAAGAAATTTTCAGCGCTGCGGAACGAGTCGGTGAAGATGGCACTCGACAGGCCTTGATCCACAGAGTTCTGCAACGCGATGGCATCATCGAGCTCTTCAAACTCGTAGACGTACAGCAACGGGGCAAAAGTCTCTTCTCGGGCCATGTCTGGGTCTCCACCCTTTGGCACACGGGCGATCGTCGGACGGACGAAGTGGCCAGGCTTCGAGGCGAATTCATCGACGCCGGCGGT
The DNA here is from genome assembly GCA_963978155.1 of uncultured Phycisphaera sp. Classification (GTDB taxonomy): domain Bacteria; phylum Planctomycetota; class Phycisphaerae; order Phycisphaerales; family SM1A02; genus UBA8653. Next base: position 2,659 of record CAXBRK010000022.1, read on the forward strand.
GCCTCCCACCAAGATTTCACACCCTTGGGAAGCAGCGGTCTCGATGGCCGCTCGATACGCATCGACGGATTCTTGGTGAATGAGTGGCCCCATCAAGGTGCCGTCGGCCAAGGGGTCGCCAATGGGGACCTGTTTGTAGGCCGCCACAAGTCGATCACAAACGTCATCCACAATGGATGAGTGCACGATCAAACGACGGGTTGAGGTACAACGTTGACCGGCAGTGCCGACCGCACCAAAGACCGTGCCTCGCACCGCCAAATCCAAATCGGCATCTGGCATGACGATGATGGCGTTGTTGCCGCCCAATTCGAGCAACGATCGGCCCAACCGTTGGGCCACGGCAGCGCCGACCACCCGGCCCATGCGGCAGGAACCTGTGGCACTGATCAGTGGCAAACGTCGGTCGTGGATCATGGGTTCTCCGACCTCGGGGTCAGAACCAATGATCAATCCGAACACATCCTTGGCGTCACCTTGGGTGGGCTGGAAGATGTCCTGTTCATCCATCACCTGGTGGGCCACCTTGGTCATCGCAATGGCACAAAGCGGCGTGACCAACGAAGGCTTCCAGATCATGGTGTTGCCACAGGCCGCGGCGAGCATCGCATTCCACGCCCAAACCGCAACCGGGAAGTTGAACGCGGTGATGATGCCAATGGTGCCCATGGGATGCCACTGCTCATACATGCGGTGTTGGGGGCGTTCAGAGTGCATGGTCAGGCCATGCAGCTGTCGAGAGAGGCCCACCGCAAAATCAGCGATGTCGATGCACTCGACCACCTCACCAATGCCTTCCGGGAGGATCTTGCCCATTTCCAGACTGACGAGCGCACCGAGATCTTGTTCGTGCTCTCGGAAAGCGTTGCCGATGCGACGGACAATTTCCCCTCGCTTGGGCGCTGGAAGCATTTGCCACTCCCGTTGCACGGCCTGACAACGCTGGACCAAGGCTTCGTAATCGGCGGTGGATTCAAGCTTCACACCGGCAATGGCTTCCCCGGTGGCGGGGCTGTGGGTCAACACCACGCCATCGGCGGCCGAGGCAGCCACCACGCGAGGATCTTGATCAATTCCGAGACGTTTGAGGATGTCGTGCATAGGACGACAATCCTACTCACTCCCCTTCTTCGCCGAAAGGATCAGGTTCAGGAGGAGGAGATTCCCCCTCTCGAAGCAGGGCAAAGGGCTCTCCTTTGATCTCAACGTCAAACTCCACCGACTGGAACTCGATGCGAACTCCGTCATTTTCTCTCTCCGAGAGGTTCAGAATGAGGACTTTGGGAAAACGAACACCCTCGACCGTTTGCAAGCCTTCCCACCGAATTTGGGTGTACTCCACCTCATCAGAAGCGCTCCATTTCGCACTCTGGAAGCTCGATTGTGAACGATCAATGGTGAACTCAACAGGACCAAGGTGTTGGACCATGCCTGTGAATGTTGCGGTGGCTTGTCCTTCAGATTTTTCTTCAGCGACCACAGGGCCGGCGTGGTGAATCAGAGCACTCCAATCGCCCAACCAAATGGCCGGATGCAGGAACCGGAGGCTTTGACGTTTGGCGGGATCAAGGGCCAAACGATCTCCCCGGTAAAAATGGTCTTCATACCACTTCAGCCCGGCACCTCCCACCCGGAGTGGATCCTCATTGGGACGCTCAAAAATTTCCATATAAAAGCGATCGAATCCAGCCGCAAGAATTCGAAGGCGAACCAGCTCGTCTTCGGGCGGAGCCCCCAGCACACTCATGGACGCTTGGATCGAAACATTTTGCTTGGTCCGCCAGGCTTGAGCCCCCCCTCGAGCCGCCACCGAGGCCGCGATTGACTCGATATCTGTGGACTCAGCTTGCGTGATGGGATCAAGCCGAACAAATTCACGCGGGGATTGCTCGGGAGCCGCCAGGATGAAACCCGTGATGCGTTCACGCCATTCGCCTTGAAATGCGATCTGCATCCCCGTGCCAAAAGATCGAAGGCCCCGATCTCCCGGTTCGCCGATCGGAATCAACTGATCACCGTGAATGGCGTGCAAAGCTTTGGGCAAATCACCATCAATGCAAGACGAAGCAATACGCCAGATCGGAGGGGATTCCACCCCGACTTCAACGTAGCGGCCAAAGTACATGGCCTGCGTCGCACAGTCGGAGGCCAAAAGAAAAGTTGCCAGCATCATCATGCTGGCAACTTATCAGTTCTTTGAATTACTCTTCTTCGTCACGCTCTTGGCGGTGCTGAAGATGTGACTTCAAGCGGGCCAAGATGGAAGAGTGCAATTGGCTCACTCGAGATTCGGACAAATCAAGCGTCCGGCCGATGTCCTTCATCGTGAGCTCTTCGTAGTAGTACAGCGTCAAGATCAACTTCTCGGTGACCGAGAGGCCCTTCTCAAGCAAAGTCTTGAGTTCAGCACCTTGCACGGCATCGCTGGGGTCATCCTGACGGTTGTCACGGATCACATCGATTTCACGCACATCCTTGTTGGAATCGCCGTCAAAGGCCTTCCGGTCAAGGGAGACCATGGAGACCGGCCGCGAATCTCGAAGGATCTTTTGGTACTCGGAGTCATCGACTCCGAGCTCACCGGCAATTTCGTCGTCGGTTGGGGCTCGTCCGGTTCGTGACTCGAATGACTTCTTGGCGGCTTCCACTTTGCTGGTGCGGGAGCGGACCAGACGGGGAACCCAGTCCATGGCACGAAGCTCATCAAAGATCGCGCCACGAATGCGCTGGGTGCAGAAGGTTTCAAACTTCACCCCGCGAGCAAGATCAAAGTTGTCCGCAGCTTCCATCAAGCCGAAACAACCGGCAGTGACCAAGTCTTCGACATCGACTTCGTTGGGAAGACGGGCATGAATACGCTCCGCCAGGTACCGAACGATGTGCACGTACCGTGAGACAAGTTCGTTGCGAATGTTCTTGTCCCGCAGTTTGGGGTCAGCTTCTTCTGCGTAGCGGGCCCAGAGTTCAAGGGAGTCAATGGAACTCAGGTCCTGTGACGCATCGAATGCGTCGGTTGCGCGCGCGGCGCGCGCAACATTCTTCTCTGCAACTGTGGTTTTGGTTTTGGGCATAGTTGCCATCTCCTTGGCGAAAGCCGTTGACGCCGAATCCGTGGCGACGTCGGGAGAGTAACCCGACGCGCGCGCAAGAATCAAGCGCCGATTCGAATTCCGTGACGTTCGATGTTTCGGAACAGTGGCAACGCGAGGCGTGCCAGAACAAACGCACCGGCCGCACCGACGGCCAATCCCCACATGGGCCAAGCCACCACACCGATGATGGCTCCCGCCAACACCATGCCCCGCGCCCAACGTCGTTCATCCGTTCGCATCAGATCCACCTTCGAATTTCGGCTCAAACATCACAAATGCCTTTTGAGGCATTCCGTCCCATCGGAGGAAACAGAGCGCGAATAAAGCGAACAAACGGAAAAATCGGAACTTTTTTGTGTTACGACCACAGTCGCGACCACCAGCGGCGTTTTGTGGGCTTCTCCAGCCCCAAAAGCCGTCCAGCGATCCGATCGACCGCCTTCGAAGGCGCTGAATTCGGGTCAAGCAACATAAAAGGCAGCCGTTGGCGAACGGCATTGCGAACCACAGGATCCAGTGGGACGCCCGGATGGACCTCCAAGGTCACCCCCTGGAACAGATCACACGTGCGAAGAAAACGCTCTTGGACCTCGGCCAATTCGGCCTTGTCTTGGGCCATATTAACCACCAAGTGAAGCCGAGGAACCACCGGAGCATCCGCGACCGCAACCACCAAAGCGTACGCATCCACCAAAGCCGTGGGTTCGGGGGTGGTCACGATGATGAGATCATCAACCGAGCGGGTAAACGCGCAGACATTGCGCCCAATGCCCGCCGCGCAGTCGAACAGGACCACAGACGCGGCCTCACCCAAATCCCCCGCCAGTTGGACCAAACGGCTCCGATCCTGCTCGTCCAAGCTGGGACGGCCGCGCCCGCCGCCAATGCCAGGCAGCAGTCGCAAGCCCCCGGGACCGAGGACCATGGCGTCTTCCATGTCGCACTGGCCGTCCAAGACATCAGCAAGGGTCCGCTCCGGCTGCACGGAACACAGGACGTCGGCGTTGGCCAAGCCGAAATCAATGTCCACCAGACACACGTCGGAACGACCAGTCCTCCGGGCCATGGCCAAGCCAAGATTCAAACTGAGGTTGGTTTTGCCCACACCACCTTTGCCCGAGGCCACCGCGACGAGGCGGGGACCACCTTTCGCGGCCTCCCCACCCTGGAGACGAGCTTCTACCAATGCACGAAGTCGGGCTGCTTGATCGGTCATGAACCCAAAAGCTTCTCCGGCAGACCTGCATCACGAGCTGGGCCCAAGTCGTCGGGAACCCCTTGCCCCGTGGTCACCCAGCCAATAGGGCGGCCAGCATCCCGGCCAATGGCCAACAGAGGACCGAGTGACGCAGCTTCATCCAGTTTGGTAAACAACAACGTGTCGGCCCCTATGCCACCAAACGCCGCAAGACCTTCCCGCAAGACTTTGGGGGCGGCCGCGGCCGACAGCGCAAGATGAGTCTCGTCGGGAGCAAATGCCGCCAGGAGTTCTTGCAGTCCGCTGATGTTCTGCTTGTCCCGCTGACTTCGTCCTGGCGTGTCGATCAACACCACATCGCAATCATCAAGCGCTTCGAGGGCGGGCGCAACATCACCTGGCGTACGAATCACCCGCAAAGGAATATCCAGCATGCGGGCGTAACTTCGCAGTTGTTCCACCGCCCCAATGCGGTAGGTGTCGGCGGCCAAAAGGCCCACGGTGCATCCACGCTCCAGACGAAGTGACGCGGCCAGTTTGGCGAGCGTGGTGGTCTTGCCCACACCGGTTGGGCCCACCAAAGCGATTCGGCGTTTGGTGCCGGGAGTGGGCTCGGCACCTTCCACCACGCAAGGAAGCATGGAACGAAGCACTTGCAAGATGGCCTCACGGGCATCTTCTTCAGCAGGATCTTCACCGCCGGCACGAACGATGGCCAAGTCGAGGATCTCGCGGCGCAGTGGCTCTGGCACATCCTGTTCGGCCAATCGAGCCAAGGCGTCCTCAAACGCTGCCGGAACGGCTGGCACCACTGGTGCCGCGTTGGCTGGTTGGGCGGCGGGTGTGGATGATGGGGCGGCCGCGGATGTCGAAGCTTGCTCGGCCAAAAGGCGAATGCGGCTCATTTCAACCGCCAAGCCTTCCACGGCCGCGCCAACCGATTGGCGAACCGCCTCTTCCAAAGCGGTTTGATCCAATCCTGCAGGGGCCGCGGGCGCCTCGCTTGGCTCCACCGAAGCAATGACATCTGAAGACTCTGGCGCGGTGGTCTCAGGTTTGACCTCCACCACACTTGCCGATGATGACTCAACCACCTCCCCATCAGGTCCCAACCGATATCGGCGTGGGCGCGCAGGGACTTCTGGATCCACAGATGCAGAAGGGGTGGAAAGCGTGGCCGGCTCGGTGTCTCCTGAGGTGTCCGACGGTTCGGAAGATGATGCTTCCAAACTCGGGGCGGCCCGACGAACGGGCTCGAGTTCTGGCTGGGACTCAGGGCCCGGATCTTGTGACAGGTTGGACGCTTCAGGAGCGGAATCCAGTCGACCCAAGCCCTGACGGATGGCTTCGGCGGCGTCCTTTAAAGGAGACAACGCTTCGGCCACATCGCGGGTGGTCTGATCCGAAGGATCCAGTTCAGGGGCGGGCGCTTCTTCCACCGCGCGACGCGCGGCCGTCAGTTCCCATCCGGTGCGCCGTCCGAGACCAAAAAAGCCACCACGCCGGAATTGATGGGCTTCCAAAACAATGACGTCCTCCCCCAGTTCCTCCCGAGCTGCTGCGAGAGCCTCTGGCATCGACCACGCTTGGTAGGTCCGTGTCTCAAATTCGCCGTTGCTCTCAGTCGTCAACTCGGTCCTCCTGACCAGACATCACAGGCTTACGCCCGCCGCTCCGCGGCGGTTGGTTGGTCACAAGATATCAAGCCCACCGACTCAAGATCGATGCTGCGATCAATCTCGTTGAAGCCCACCACGGAGGCTTCGATGCGGTGAGATTCCAAAATACGAACCAGGCCCAATCGAACCGAGGGAGATGCCACAACCACTGGCAAATACCCCAGATCAAGCAGCTTGGGCAACGCGTCTCGAGCCCCTCGAGCGATCGTCTCGATTCGATCTGGGGCCAGGTTGATCTGAATACCGGCCCCACTGCGCTCGATGCCTGCAGTCAATTCCGCCTCCAGTTCAGGGGCAAGCGCCAGAGCCCGGATTCGGCGGGTGCCGTCGGCTTCGTCGGTTGCCAACCGAGCACTGATGGTCCGGCCGAGGGCATTGCGAACATATTCCAGCAGGACATCAGGATCTTTGGTGTGCGGCGCCCAGTCCCCCAAGGTTTCCACAATGCGCTCCAGGTCCAAAATCGGCACCCGCTCGGCCAAAAGCCGCTGCAGAACCGCTTGCAGCTCCCCGAGCTTCACCACCGCGGGAATGGTTTCCTCCACCAACTTGGATCGACGCGTCTTGAGATCCTCGACCATGTCGGCCACGGCTTGCCGGGTCAGAATTTCGTCAGCATGCTGCAAGGCCAAGCCGTGCAAATGCACCGTCAACACGCTGGCCGCTTCGACGACCGTCCAGTCCCCTGCCTCGGCTTCGGTGCGGCGCTCGGGATCAATCCACATGGCATCCAGCCCGTAACACGGGTCACGTCCGGGCACACCATCCAAAGGAGCGGAGTGAGGACCGGCAGGAATGGCCATCAATTTTCGGGGATGAATTTCACCACGCCCCACGGATTCACCCCGCAAGCGAATGCGATACTCGCGTGGCCGCAAAGCTTGATCGTCTCGAACACTGACCCCAGGCAGGATCAACCCAAATTCAGCGGCAATTCGATTGCGCTGTTGTCCAATGCCCATCACGATGGGGCCATCGGCCCCCGCCAAACCAAGCAGTGCCGTCCCCAGATCAATTTGCAGTTCAGAAATTTGGGCCAGCCGCTCGGGAGTCACCGCCTCACTGGGCGGTACTTCTCGAGGCGCGGCCTGCTCGGTCGCGCGTTGGGCCTCCACTTGGGCATCACGCCCAGCCCATGCCACAAATCCAAGACCCAAAGCACCAGCCAACAACGGAACCGTGGGCAGAGGTGTCATGGCCAGCAACCCAAGAAATGCCGAAATGAACAACAAGGCCTTCGGGCGGGCGGCCAGTTGCTCCGGGATGCGGTCACTGATCGTGCCTTCGTCGCCGCCCCGCGCGATCAGCATGCCTGCGGCAGTCGCAATCAAGAAGGCTGGCACTTGTGCGGCCAGACCATCACCAATGGTCAGGCGCGTAAACGCGGAAGCCGTCTCGGCAAAAGTCCAGCCCTTCAGCCAAACGCCGACCAAAATACCACCCACCAAGTTGATTCCAGTGATGATCAAGCCCGCGACGGCATCACCGCGCACAAACTTGGAAGCACCGTCCATCGCCCCGTAGAAGTCAGCCTCGGCGGTGATTTCGCCACGACGACGCGTGGCTTCTTGCTCATCGATCAGGCCCGCCGACAAATCTGCATCGATGGCCATCTGTTTCCCGGGCATGGCATCGAGCGTGAACCGCGCCGTGACTTCACTCATCCGGGTCGCACCCTTGGTGATCACGACAAACTGCACGATGACCAAGATCGCAAAGATGATGAAACCAACGATCAATGACCCACCGGCCACAAACCCACCAAAGCCCGAAATCACGGCTCCGGCCACTTCTCCCACGGCGGCAGGAGAACTGGCATCAGCACCCAAGATCAAACGGGTCGAAGCGATGTTGAGCACCAAACGCAGAAGAGTGGTGCCCAGCAACAACGCAGGAAAGGATGAAAACTCCAAGGCTTTGCGCTGGGTGATGGCGTTGATCAGCATCAACGAAGCGATGGCAATGTTGGCCACCAGCAGCAGATCAAGGATGGCGGCCGGCAAAGGCACGACCAAGACGACCAGCAGACCAAGCACGGCGGCAGGCAGCAGCAAGTCGCGCCGCGCCCCAAAGGCGTCGCCGATCTTGCGTGCAGTCTGACTGAGCCAATCCGTTGGCATGGTTTACGGCCTCCTTGCCGTGAAAGACATCATCGCGCCTCCGCGCCCCGAACGCCAGTCAGGTCGCGACCTTGCAATTTCCACACGTACGCCAACACTTCCGCCACGGCCTCAAAGTGGCCTACCGGCACGGGATCGCCGACCGCCACTTCGCGCCAAAGGGCTCGAGCCAGAGGCGGCCTCTCCAACACTGGCACATCGTGTTCCAGCGCCAAACGTCGAATTCGGAACGCCAGATCGTCGGCGCCTTTGGCGCACACCACCGGCACATCGGTACGACCCGGCTCGTAACGCAAGGCCACAGAAAAGTGGGTGGGGTTGGTGACCACAACGTCGGCCAATGGCACTTCTGATTCAATCCGTTGCCGCGCCAATTGGCGGTGAAACTGTTGGCGGCGAGACTTCATCTGCGCATCGCCCTGCAGTTCCTTGGATTCGTCACGCACTTCTTTTTTGGTCATGCGCAACTTCTTGCGGTGTTGCTTTCTTTGCCACACAAAATCAACGCCGGCCAACAGCACCAGCATGAGCAACATGGCCCCCGCGGTTTCCATCAAAAGCTGAAAGGCCAGCACCATCCCAGGCTTGATTTCCAACTGCAACACCGAACGAATGGCATCCTGCCGCCAAGCCAAATGCGCCCCAGCCACCAGCAGCAACAGCAGGACTTTTCCTGAATCAAGAGCACCACGCACGAACCCCTCGGGCCCCAGAATCCTCTGGAAGCCCTTGACGGGATTCAATTTCTCAGGCTTGAACCCAATGGTTTTGGTCGTTGGCCGGAAGCCAACCTGCAAAAAGCCTCCTGCGGCCGCCAACAATGTGACCAAACCAGCCACCGGAAAAACCACCATCGCAAACCCAAGGCCGGCATCCCGGAAGCTGCGCAACCCATCGTCGAACCCCCCCGTGGCACGATTCAAGCCGAACGCGAGCCAATCTTTCAAGAGGCCGGTGCCAAACATCGCCAAGAGCATCAACGCAATCGTGCCGGAGCACAAAACAACAAAAGAAGCAAAGTCTTTGCTCCATGCCACTTGGCCTTCATCGCGGGCCTTGTTCATCCGGTGGGGCGTTGGCTCTTCGGTTTTTTCACCAAGTTCTTCTGCCATCAGTCCGCTCCGGCCAGAACACGAACCGTGTCGAGCATGTCACCTGCGAAGGATTGCCAAGGGCCAGCGATCGCAGGAAGAACCAAGACAAAGACCAACAAACCAATGGGGATCCGCACCAAAAAGCCCACACTCAGGATGTTGATTTGGGGAACCGACCGACCCAGAAAGCCCATCAAGATTGTTTGGGCCAACACAATCGTCAGCACCGGCAACGAACACCGAAGCAACATTTCGAAAGCGCCGTCAAGCAGGGCTGGAATGGCCTCGGCCATCAGTCCAACATCCAACATCACCCCGGGAGGAAAGCGTGTCATCCCTTCACGTACGGCCAAGAAGAGAGCTTCCGGGACCCCAAGGACCACAAACAGGCCAAGGGCCAGCGCGGCCATGAACCGGCCCGTGGTATCCACCTCTTCGCCCACGTTCGGGTCGTACAACGTGGCAAACCCCAGACCAATCTGCTGACCGGACACCAAACCCACACCCTGCAACGCCGCGATCGGGATCAAAGCCAACAACCCGAGTGCCGCGCCGAAGACCAGTTCGAACCCCGAGAGCACCCCAAGCTCCAGCAACGTACTGGGACTCGGCCCCAGCGTCTCCAACGACCCAAACGCCACCACGCCCAACATCACTCCAAGGAGCACGCGCACCACACCCGGAACCAATGGACTGGAAACCCCAGGGGCAACAAAAAGCAACCCGGCCCCACGACAGCCCGCGAGCATCAGGCCCGGCACCGCTCCGGCGTACTCAGCGAAAGCGCTCATCCGAAGATGTCCGGTGCGAACATGGAACGGGTGAAGTCACCAAGACGAGCGACCATCCAGCCCAACAGCAACACCGCGACCACAATCATGGCGACCAGCTTGGGGAGGAAGGAAAGCGACTGTTCTTGCACGCTGGTCACGGCCTGACCGATGCTGACGATCAAGCCCACCACCAGACCAATCCCGAGGATTGGCGCCAACAGCAAGAGCGTTTCCATCAACGCGCCGCGCGCCGGGTCCAACAGCACGCCGGTCATCCAAAGCCACCCATCATGGAGGTCAGAGGATCCGCGACCTGCCCCAGAATGCCGACCGAAAGCAACGTCCAGCCATCCACCAACACAAACAGCAAGAGTTTGAAGGGGAGCGACACCAAGACGGGCGGCAGCATCATCATTCCCATTGAAATCAGGATGCTGGACACCACGAGATCAATCACCAAAAAGGGCAATGCAATCTTGAATCCCACGATGAAGGCCGCACGCAGTTCACTCAGCATGAAGGCTGGCACCAACGTCAAGGTGGGGACATCGTCGTAAGCGATGATGGTCGGATCCGTGAGATCCATGCCTCGGTGCTCCAGCAATGCATACAACGCGCTCCAGCCGCCCGTGGCGTCGATCTGAGCAAACATGAATTCACGCATCGGGCGTTCACAATTGGTCCACGCCACCCGGTAGTCCGGCTGTTCGTCGCTCACAAATGGCTGAACCCCATCGGACCAGACGCGTTCCAGCGTGGGCGCCATGGCATACAACGACAAGAACAACGCAAGCCCCGTGAGCACCTGTCCCGGAGGCAACCCTTGGGTACCAATGGCTTGGCGCAACAACCCCAGAATGATCACCACCCGAGTGAAGCAGGTGCACATCAGCAGCACACTCGGGACGAGCGTGAGGACGGTGAGCATCAACAAGATGTTCAACAGCCGGCTTCGACCTTCGGCCCCCTCACCCATCAAAGCCGCGGAGGCCTCATCCAAGGCCACCAGCGGATTGCTTGGGTCTCCCAGAGGATTGTCAACGACGGACTGACCAAACGCCCCGGTCGCTGGGATCAAGAGGCACAGGATGAACAGCCCAAGTTTCACGCAGTGATCCGTACCCTTCGCCCCTTGGTCAGATCAACCACCACACCACGCTTGGGACGGCTCGATTGCTCAACTGGCTGAGATGAGGTCTCCACGAGTGCGGCCGGACGTGCACGACGGACTCGTCCTGAATTTCCCTGAGTGGCCACGGTCTCGAGGGTTCGGCGGAACGCATCACGGTCTGGCTTCCCTTCAATGGCCTCGGTGATTCGAGCCAGTGCGGTCAGATCATCAACCTCACACAACCGGTTCCATCCCTGCCCAGCGTCGTGGCACAACAGCATGCGGCGGTCAAATTTCACCAAAACCAGCCGCTCCCCTTTGGCCACCGGCCAGCGGGCCACAATTTCCACCACCCCGGACGGACCCGCAGCCGCACGCTGCCGGACTTTTTTTGGCAACTTCGACAGCACCAAGACCGCCAACAGGAGCACCCCCGCGGTGGCGGCGGCAAGACGCACCAACGCGGAATTCGCCAAAGACATGGTTTCGCCTTCAGAAGTCGGACTGGTGCGGGCCGGCAACGTCGGAACATTGCGCGGCGGCAGCACCGCCGAGACCTCTGGCGCTTCGGGAACATGGATCACTGAGGCTCCACTTGCGGTCGAGGGCGCCTCTGTGGTTGCCATCGGCAGAGTCTCGGACATCAACGGGACGGATGCCTCGATGGTTGGCTCAATTGGTCCCGGGAGAGACGGCTCCTCGGGCACCACAGGCTCAGGCAGAACAAATGTGACGGGCCGATTGGCCCTCGCCTCATCAGCCGTGACCGCATTCGCCATCAGCACCGAGGCCACGAGAACACTTGCTTGTTTGATCCATGCCATCCTGGCCATCCTTCAATTTCAACATGACGCCTCCGCGTCACTCAACCTGCTCTCCGTTCCCTCCGCGCTGCCCAAAGATCTCTCAAATTCCCTCCGCGGCCCGTCCCAATATTTCTGTGATCCGCACGCAAAATCTCTCGTCCAACACCACCACTTCGCCCCGGGCCACCAAGCCGTTGTTGACGAAGATGTCGACGGGATCGCCCGAAGGCCGGTCCAACTCAACCACTGACCCAGACCCCAGACGCAAGACGTCATCCACCAGCATCCGACTTCGACCCAGCTCCACCCTCACATCAAGCTGGACATCGTTGAGTCGATCCAAAGCGGAATCACCCCCGAAAAATTCTGATTTCAGCGCTTCCGCCGCCTCCGCCACCCCGTCCATGGCGGCCACAGGATCAACCGGCCCAGCAGGGCCCGGCTCTGCGGCTGAACCCTCAGGCGAGGACTCCGCAAACTCCTGTGCAGAAGGGACTTCTGGCGCAGTTGGGTCGCCGGGGAGGTTTGATTGTTCTTGTGGGTCGGTCACGCCTTCCTGGCTCCCTTGATTCTCCGACTGGGCAAACACTGGATCCTCCAGTGGGCACACGCGTGCGCATCATGATCTATCGGCAGTCTTCCTCTGCCGGCTTGAATTTCTCAGCGGTCGCTCTGATCGATGATCACTTGCCAGGCATAGACCACTTGAGGCTGCTCAGGGCCATGGATGAAGCTGAACAACTTCTCGAATGACGTCCCGACGGCCTCCGTGAAGACCACTGGTTCCAGAGCTTGGATTTCCTCCCGCGAGGCGGATCTCCAGCACCGCACGAAGTTGCTCTCGATCCGGTGCTGAAACGGCTCAACCACGGCGGTGAATTCCGCGACAAATGGCGCGGGAACAAGAGCCACCACTTTGACAGACCAGTTCGCGTCTCCCTTGCGCTGGTTGGCCTCTTCATAGACCACAACCTCGACCAGTTCATCCGGTGCGAAGGTGACATCTTGGGCAAATCCATCGGCCTGCACGTCTCCGGGACGCATCCATTCGATCACACCAAAAATACCAGCTGCTTCAAAGACCATGAGGCCCAAGATCAGCAACAAAGTGCGGCTGCTTCGTGAGGATTTTTCAGCGACAGCGGTTTCATTTTCAGGGTTCGACATAAGAAATACCTCAGGGCAAGTTGGATGTGGTTTCAATCAACCGAAGTTCGACACGGCGCATCTCGGGACCAATGGCTCCTTGGACCACCCGAGATCCCCGAGTGGCGATGTGAATTCGTTCCGCTTCAAGAGCCCACCGGTCGTCCGTGCCGGTGTAGGCCCGCAAAAAAGCTTCCACAGATTTGGCCCGCCGATATCCAAGTTCATCGTCGTCAGACAATTGGGCCACTTTGGCCTCGCCGGGCTCAGCGAATCCTGTCAAACGCACGCCAAGTCGGTTGTGCAAGTGCTGGTCGGCAAAGACTCGAAGCGATACTTCGGCGGCGGGCAACAGTGTCCATGAGCCGACATCAAAAGCCTCAGGACCAGCCAACGCAATTTGAATGCCTTGCTCTTGGACCCGTTGAACAGAATTGCCATCGATCAACACCGCTCCGCTGCCGGGAATGTTCTCTCGGCCCGGCAGAAAGCGTGCTTCGCCACCGGTTCGGTCGGGATCGAAATTGGTCGCCTGGCTTGAGGACGGCAGCAATCCTTGCTGGAATCCTTCAATCATGCGGGCTTTTTCTTCTTCAGTGGTGGCCGCGCTGATCATCCAAAGCAGGACAAAAAAGCACAACAACAGACTCATCATGTCACCAAAGGTGACCACCCAGTCTGGAGCGCCTTCAGGGGCGGGACGGGCCTTGCGAACACGCATGGTTTATGCCGCCTTCTTCTCTTGCTCTAGATTGGGCGTCCAAGCCAAAAGACGATCGGAAAATTCCGAAGGACGAACACCTTCCAAGATCATCAAAGCAGCTTGCATCGCAATGGCATTGCAGAATTGTTCTTCTGCACTGCGGCGTCCCAACTTGTCGGCCAAGGGGTTGCAGATCATGTTGGCGAACATCGCGCCATACAACGTCGTCAACAGCGCCACCGCCATACCCGCGCCCACACTTGAGAAGGAGTTGGGGTCTTGGGGGTTCATGGAAATCATCATGAACACCAAACCAATCAAGGTCCCGATCATGCCAAAGGCTGGGGCACTCTTGGCCATGGACTCCACCATGGATTTTCCGGTTTCATGCCGGATGGTGATGGCATCCAATCGACGATTCAGCTGAGCTTCCACGGTCGAAGATTCGGTTTCGTTCGCGGCAAACACCACGCACTCGGAAAGAAAGGGGTACATCTCAGGCCGCTTGCACGCGTCTTCCACATCTTTCACACCACCCTTGCGTGAGATGGTGTTGAGTTCGATGGCCTGGTCAATGACCTCTTGGACATCAACCGACTTCCAGAAAACGGTTTTCATCAGAACTTTCGGCAGCCGCTTCAGATCAGAGAAGGGGAACGCCGCCATCGTGGCCGCGATGCATCCCCCCAGCACAACCAAGAAAGAGGTTGGATCGATCAACGCGGCCGCTTTGCCATCGGCACCGAGATAAATCGCGGTGCCAACGAACAGCCAAGCCAAGGCAACACCAAGAACAGTTGAAAGATCCATGGGACACTCCACGAGGGCTACAAAAGAAAGACTCTTGATGGCCATCGGGATGCAAACCACCCAACTTCAACCCGGTTGAAAGATTTCTGAGGGGTTCGTGGCCTAGGAAGGTTCGGTCTGTGCGGGTTGTGCGGGTTACGCCGAGCTGTCCGACCCGGAGGGCGAGGGCACAATCGCTTCGTACCCTTGAGGAAGCAGCGTGATGACCACCCTATCCTGCAATCCCGCCGCGTCGCCGTCCAATTGGAGGGCCATTTTTTCAGGCCCCGACAACGTGACCCGAGCACCACGGGCCACCACCGCGGCCGGATGATCCACCGCAACGCCCTTCCGAGAACGCCATGCCCACAACAGCGTCCTGGTGACCGATGAGGTCGGCAGGAAGACCACATCAAGAAGTCCGTCGTCGGGCTTCGCATCACGGGCCGGATCCATACCAAACGCGTATCCAGAAAAATTGGCCACGATGGCCAAACCTCGACGTTGGTCAACCACCGGTTGCCCGTCCACCTCGACACTGACCTTGGGCCATTTGCGTTTCAGAGCGGTCCGCACAATGGGTCCGATGTACGAAGCATGTCGAATGGGTCCACGACGTCGCGCATGCAGATCATGAATCACTTCCGCATCAAATCCGACCGAGACCATGAGGGTGAATGGGCCGTACGGCGTTCGTCCGGCATCAATTTTTCGGGTTCCGCCCCGGACAGCCAACTCCGCGATGTCGTCGGGGTCCCGAGGCAAACCCAACATGCGAGCAAACAGATTCTCTGTTCCAAGTGGCGCGTGCAAGAAAGGAACACCCACTTCCCCAAGGGATGCCGCCGCGCGACGAAGGGTGCCGTCACCACCGACCACAATGGCCCGTTCGATTTCCTCGGGCAGCCGGATCGCGTCTTTTTCGGTCTCTCGAACCACCGGTTCGAAGCCCCGCTCTCGAAGAGCGGCACCGATCGCCTCGGCGTAAGCCGGGGCCAAGCCCCGTCCCGCCCGAGGGTTCAACAGGATGCCAATCCGACGCGAATTCAGGGGGAAGCCTCGACGCGTTTGGCCGAACGAATGATGACTTGCTCTTCGGGCACATCGCGCATCCCACGACGAACCGTTGTGCGTTCCTTGGCGATGGCGTCGATGGTGCTCATCCCTTCGACCACTTGTCCAAAAGCACAATACGGACCATCGTCCAAAAAGCCGTTGTCTTTGTGGTTGATGTAGAACTGGCTGGTGGCCGAGTCCAAGGCAGAAGTTCTGGCCATAGCAATGGTGCCCCGGGTGTTGCGGATGGGGCCCAGTCCCGCCTCATTTTTGATGGGGCTCCGGGTTTCTTTGCGTCGCATCTCTGCATCAAAGCCTCCCCCCTGCACCATGAAATCAGCGATCACCCGGTGAAACAAGGTGTCTTCATAAAATCCCGCATCGACGTACGCCAAGAAATTCCGGCAGGTGATGGGGTAGTTCTCGGGATCGATCTTGACCACAAAATCGCCAAGGTTGGTTTCAAATCGCACCAAGACTGGAACGATCGTGGCCTCTTCTTGCTCATCGACCTCCGGAGTCGCCGGGGTGATGGGCGTGCCATCCTTATTTTGGAAAGTCACGGTCTCATCGCCTTCCGACATGTTGAATCCGATGACATTGGTGCGGCCCAAAGCATCAGTCCAAGCCATGTTCGTCAGGGGAACAACCCCACCCACTCGACCCTCCGGTCGAATTTCACGCATCCCAGGTCCGCTAAAGCCCACGCGCCGCTTGCCGTACAACCACACGACCTTGCCTTGGCTGCCGTTGCTCATGATGGTCCCACCTGACAATGGGGAAGCGTCGTCTTTCCGAGGAAGTGATTCAACGATCACGTCTGCGGCTTTGCAGTTCAGAGGAGAACCTTGGAACACCAAGACATCTTCAGAATTCCGGTCGGGATGCCGCTGCGTCAGCCGCACCAATCCTTCTTGAAGTTCGAAGACACACTGGCCATCTTGGTCTTCCAGTCGCTTGATCGTGGTGTTGAAACCGAGCAACATCACATCGGTCTGACCAGGTTGAACACCATCCCAACGCCATTCCAAGCAAACCCGACCCTCGGCTTCGGTGTGCAAAACGGCACCCACCGGGACCAGACTGCCTTCACGACACTTCATCGAAGACCCGTCGGCCGCCTGAAGGGTGGGGACGCTCTCAACCATACGAATTCGGACGGATTCGCCACTGCTGGGGGCCGAAAGCAAGAAGATGGCCAGGAACATGGAGAACCGGTGCATGAGGATCATTTGTTCACTCCTTAGGTCAATTACAGTACCGGCAATGCGGACCGTCTTGTTCATGTTGATTTTGGTTGGCACCAGCAATATTGCGTCTGGGCAGGCCTTCCGCCTCAACGATCAAGATGGGTGGTCCCCGTTGCCTGAACCCGCCGCCGGCTCGGCCGAAGAAGGACTGCGAAATGCCCGACGGGCCATTGCAAGAGAAGCTTGGGATCAAGCAGAGACCATTTGCCGAGATTGGCTGACCCGCTTCACCTCCACCGCCCGGATCCGACCCCTGCTCGGCGATCAGGATGTACCCGTGGTCGAGGTGGAACAAGCCCAGTCCCCTCTGGTCGGCGAGGTCCGGTTGCTGCTCGGCGATGCCCTCCGCGAACGAGGAGAGCTGTACCCCGCCGCCGTCGAATACGAAACGGTCGCCCGCTCCTATCCAGACTCTCCCGCTTGGCTGGATGCCGTAGAACGCTGCTACGAAATTGCCGTCATTTGGTCGAAGCAAGAACCAGAATTCCTGCTGGGCATTTTTCCCGTCTCCGACTGGACCGAAGAAGTCGAAGAACTCCTGATCCGGGTGCAAGAACGGGTTCCCGGAAGCATCTTGGCCGAACGGGCGGGCTTTGCCCTGATGGAGTTTTATTTCAGCGAAGAGAATTACCGGCTCACCGCCGACATGGCGGCGATTGTTTTGGAAAATCATCCAACCACACCGCAGGCCGATCTCGCCCGGCGTCGCATCGTTGATGCCAACCGTCGTTTGTGGAAGGGACCAGAGAATGATCTGTCCGGCCTGGAAGAAGCTTCATCCATCTTGAGTTACTTCATTGCTGAAGATCCGGTTGCGGCCCAACGCATCAACAGCGCCCAGCAGTTGCGCGAAGTCCAAGAGGACTTGGTGCAGTCCGAGTGGTCGACCGCCCAGTGGTACCTTCGCTCTGGAGATCCCGTCAGTGCGGCGTATGAAGTCAGCCGTCTGGCCGACCGGTACGCCGACACCGCGCTGTGGCCAAAAATCAAAGCTTGGGCCACCGAAAAAGTACGGCCGTTGATTCCCATTCCCCTGCGTTCGTTGGTGGATGAATTGCCATGATTCGCTGGGTGAACTTCATGTTGTGCATGGTGTTGCTGGGCTGTGCCAATGATGCTCGAACGGGTCTGGCCTTCATGGATGGCGGTCCCGCCCGCCGGGTCGCGATTGAACCGTTTGTAGGCGGTGGTGAAATCGAAGGATTGGCCTTGCCTCTGCGTGAAGCCGTGGCGGCGGAGTTGCTGCGACGGACCAACCACACGGTGACCGACCGACCCACCGCCGACACGCTCCTCCGAGGTGAGATTCGGTCGGCCTCCCGCCGCCTCTTGGGACGCTCCACGGAGTCCGGACTCCCCTCCGCCCTTCGACTCGAGATCACCCTCAACGTGGAATGGGTGGATCTGGCCAGCGGGACCGTGCTCAAATCGCTGCGGAATGTTCGGATTGCGGCGGATTACGCCCCGGGCGGGGTGGGGGTCGCCCCGGGCGGGGAACGAGAAACCGTCGCACGGCAACAATTGTTCCGGCGTACCGCCCGAACTGTCGTGGATGCACTGCAGTCGGACTGGTGATCGTCCGATGCAGGGCTAAGTTCCCTCCTATCGTGGAGGACTCCATTTTCCTCCCGCTCCCAGAAGCTCCCGAATGACCCAACAACCACCGTCTTCCGACCCAAACAACGACGAACAAACCCAACCACCGGCCCGCCGAGGCGGTTTTTTGGGGTGGCTCCTGGCCTTTTCCATCGTGGCCATCGTGTTCTCCATCGCCAACCAACCCAGTGGCGGCGTGGAGATCAAGAGTTGGGAAACATTCCTGGCCTACGTCGAAGGCAACAACCAACAGGTCACCGTGCCGTCCTCGGACACCGAAGGTGCATTCGTCACTTCCAACGGTCAAGTGGCCTACCGAGACGAAGATGGTTGGCTGCGGGACGAAGAGAACGCCATCCTTGGCCGCAACGGCCAACCTCTGGAGGGCAAACCCACCGAGATGACTCCCGTCCTCGCCACCAAGAGTGTGAAGGTGGACGAACTGGGGCAACTGCTCGACGACGGCGGGGAAGTGCAACGAAATCCTTTGGGCCAAGCCATCATTCCCACCTTTTTGGCCACCGCCCCCATCCAATCGGGCGGCCTCGAAGGCCCGATTTCGGTGGAAAACAACCGGCTGGTGGCCAACATTCGCTCGGGAACCGGCGGACTGGGCGAAACCCCAAACGGACGGCCCCACCGCATCTTCTTTGAGATCAGCCAACCCGGCATTTATGTCGAGCAACTGAACGAACGCAACATCGACTACACCGACGAAGCAGGCACCAGCGTCTGGATGAGCCTGCTCGCCGGCGTGTTGCCATTGATCATCTTGATTGCGGCCATTTGGTTCCTCTTTATTCGGGGCATGCGCGGCGCGGGCGGTGGACCCGGCGGCATGTTGGGCAGCTTTGGCAAATCCAAGCACCGACTGTCAACCAAAGAAACCGTCAGCGTGACCTTCGCCGACGTGGCCGGCATCGACGAAGCCAAAGACGAAGTGCACGAGATCGTGGAGTTTTTGAAGAGCCCCGAGAAGTTTGCTCGTCTCGGCGGACGCATCCCCCGCGGCGTGTTGCTCGCGGGGCCTCCCGGTTGCGGCAAGACCTTGTTGGCCAAGGCCATCGCCGGGGAAGCAGACGTCCCGTTCTTCTCAATCAGCGGCTCTGACTTTGTGGAAATGTTTGTGGGGGTCGGTGCGAGCCGGGTGCGCGACCTCTTCAAGCAAGCCAAAGAAAGCAGCCCGTGCATCATCTTCTTGGATGAAATCGATGCCGTGGGTCGCAAGCGCGGCAGTGGCTTCTCAAGCGGCGGCCACGACGAACGCGAACAAACACTGAACGCCATCCTGGTTGAAATGGATGGCTTCGAGATGCAAGACCAAGTCATTGTGATTGCAGCCACCAACCGGTCCGACGTGCTCGACCCGGCGTTGACCCGCCCTGGTCGCTTTGACCGCACCGTGCAGGTGATGCTGCCTGACATCGAAGGGCGCCGTCAGATTTTGGGCGTCCACTCCGGCAAAGTCCGCATGTCCCCCGATGTCGACATGGAACGCGTCGCCCGTGGCACCCCGATGTTCTCGGGGGCTGAGCTGGCCGCGCTGATCAACGAAGCCGCGATCATCGCAACCTTGTCGGGCAAGGAATTCGTCGAGTTGCAAGATCTCGAAGAAGCCCGCGACAAGATCCGGTACGGCCGCGCTCGTCGCAGTCGGCGGATTGAAGAACAAGAACGCGAAGCCACCGCCTACCACGAGGCCGGACACACCGTCATCCAGTGGCTTCTTGAAGATGCCGACCCGGTCCACAAGGTCACCATCATCCCTCGGGGCCAAGCGATGGGGGCAACGTTCTCGCTGCCCGAAAAAGACCGCTACGGCTACGGCCGGAAATACATCGAAGCCACCCTGCGGGTGCTGTGCGGTGGCCGGATCGCCGAACAACGACACACCAACGACATTTCCAGTGGCGCTTCGATGGACATTCGCATGGCCACCGACTTCTCCCGGGCCATGGTGCTCGAATGGGGCATGTCGGATCGATTGGGCTTTGTGAAGTACTCCCCCGACGAACAGCGTGAATCGTTGCTCGCCGGACAGGAATATTCTGACGACACCGCCCGCATCATCGATGAGGAAATCAAACGGCTCGTCGACCACGCCTACGCCGAAGCCCAGCGCATCCTTGACGAAAACTGGGACAAGGTGGAAGCAGTGGCGCAGGCTCTTCTGCGACACGAGACATTGAACTCCGATGACATCGACACCCTGATGAAGGGTGGCCAAATTGACCGTCCCACCGTGGCGGACATGTTGCGAGCGGAAATGGAAGCGCCAAAACCTCAAGGAAGCCCCACGTCACCGACCGGTGAAGATGAAGGCGATCTTCCGGATGATGGTGCGCTGCCCAGCCCCGCCTAATTCTTATTCCCCAGTCATCTTCTTCCGACGCAAGATGTGGTGGTAGTGCTGCGCGAATCGGTGAGCCTCGTCGCGGATCGCCTGACACAGTTTCAGGCCCAGATTCTCGCGTCCGAGACGGATGGGCTCGCTCCGACGTTGAACATGGATGAGCTCCTCCTTCTTCGCCAGCGAGATCACCATGGGCGGCTTGGCCTCGAGTTCCTCGAACGCCTCGAGCGCCGCGTGCAACTGCCCGAGACCACCATCGATCAGGATCACCTCGGGATAGAGCTCGTTGCCCTCGCCCGCCTCGCGGTACCGACGCGACACGACCTCGCGGATCGCCATGTAGTCGTCGTTGTCGACCGACCGAACCCGGAATCGCCGGTACCCGTCCTTGAACGGGCGGCCGTCGATGAAGCAGACCTTGGAGCCGACGGTCTCGCCTCCGGCCAGGTGCGCGATGTCGATCGCCTCCATGCACCGAATCGGATTCTCGAGTCCGAGGGTCTTCTGCAACGACCGAATCCCCTTCGAAGGATCGTGCACGAACGACGTCACCTCCGGCTGCCAGTCGAACTGGCCGTCCTCGCCCCGCCGACGTTCACGCTCGTCGAG
>CAXBRK010000023.1:0-23702 GCA_963978155.1 uncultured Phycisphaera sp.
TCGAATGTGAATTCACCTGGCATTCGAAGCCCTCTTGGTCAGTTGGGGAGTCCACTCGATCACGCAATGCCGCCAAAGCTTTCGCGGGGTCGTGGGGAAGATCAGAACGCAACCTTATGGCACGAGGGAGTGTTCCGGCGGTCACTGTACCGCCGGCCAGTCGACTCCAACGCCGAACCCAATGCAACACCAACAAGATGAGTGCTGAACCTGCGATTGGAACCCCCCATGCTGGGAACTCGGACGGCACCGTTTGCCAATCGAAAGCCAACATGGCCAGAAACGATGAGCGGCGGCCTCCGCGACCGTCCACCGCAACGGAAGGCCAGCGCCAGCCTCTGAGCTTCACCTTGGCACCTACGGGAGGACGCTCAGAAGGCGTCTTCATGTACACCGCGACGGTGCCGTGTTCAGTCGACACAAACCACTCTTCAAGATCACGCCAAGGGTGAGGAAACCCCCCGTGCTGGAGCACCTCCCCGTGCAGGGCGACAGACTCACCGACCTGTGCAGAACCCCAAGGCAGAGGCGTTACAGGCACCGACCAATCATTCGCTGACAGCACCGACGCCATCTCTGCTGAACGTGGATCTTGATGCTCGGGAAGTTCCGCCAAGGTCGCGGGGTCAATTGGAGGACCGGCCAGTCCCACGGGGACAAAAAGCAGCCAGACCAGACAAAACGACACACGCCGCGATATCAATCGCGGCGTGGCGCTGGACATGACCCCAAGGGGATTCGAACCCCTGTTCCAAGGATGAAAACCTTGTGTCCTGGACCTGACTAGACGATGGGGCCTCAGAAGGAAAAGGATATCTGAACCAAAGATGCGTGACAAGTTCAACGCACGGCATCCAACCCAGAGTGACCAATATCGCACGCGATCAAAGTACCGGCAGTTGGGCGTCCAGAAACAAAAACCGCCCGAAGGCTCCGACTCCTTCGGGCAGCTCCGAGGCCAGCAAATGCGGCCTTTGTTTGGAGGCGGATTGTAGCATTTCAGAGGGCGGTTGACCACGGCTCGAAGCCCTGAATTCTAGAAAACAACGCCAGCCAGCTGTCTCAAAACATGATGGATAGTCATTTATAACGTCAAACCAACACCCGTAAGGGCTTAATTCTGCGGAACACTCACCTTAAGGCTATACTTCATCCGGAAATCCGGATGGACCGGTTTCCACACGAACCATCTACCCAAGGATTCAACGTGACCACCACCGATTCGACCGCCGCGACCTTCCTCGACACCGGCCTTCCACTGTTCTCTGAAGACCACTTCAAAGTGGCCTGCACCTCTCCTGAAACCCTCAGATTCGGACGAAAAGAGATCGACCTCGCCGAGCACGAAATGCCAGGATTGATGGCATTGCGTGAACGTTATGGCAGCAGCAAACCTCTTGAGGGTGCCAAAATCACTGGCTCGTTGCACATGACCGTGCAAACCGCGGCCCTCATCGAAACACTTACCGCATTGGGTGCTGAAGTTCGTTGGGCTTCTTGCAACATCTTCTCCACCCAAGACCATGCAGCCGCCGCCTGCACCGTCGGATGTGGCACCCCCGAGTCGCCCTCTGGCGCCCCTATCTTCGCCTGGAAGGGCGAAACCCTCGAAGAATACTGGTGGTGCACTCTCCAAGCGTTGCACTGGGGCGACGATCAACCCAATCTCATTCTTGATGACGGTGGCGATGCCACCCTTCTGGTGCACAAAGGTGTCCAATTCGAGAAGGAAGGC
The DNA here is from genome assembly GCA_963978155.1 of uncultured Phycisphaera sp. GTDB lineage: Bacteria > Planctomycetota > Phycisphaerae > Phycisphaerales > SM1A02 > UBA8653. Next base: position 1,736 of record CAXBRK010000023.1, read on the forward strand.
AAAGTCCCCTCTCCCGACACCGCCGACAACCACGAATACAAAGTCGTGTTGCAGCTGCTGAACGCCGTCTTCGACGTGGATCCGACCTACTTCACCCGCAAAGCAGAATCCATCCGGGGCGTCTCTGAAGAGACCACCACCGGGGTGCACCGTCTGTACCAAATGGCCGAAATGGGCCTGCTGCTCTTCCCGGCCATCAACGTCAACGACGCGGTCACCAAGAGCAAGTTCGACAACCTCTACGGTTGCCGCCACTCCCTGACCGACGGCATCATGCGAGCCACCGACGTCATGCTCTCCGGCAAAGTGGCCGTTGTTCTTGGCTATGGCGACGTGGGCAAAGGTTGTGCCCAATCGCTCCGTGGACAGGGCTGCCGAGTCAAGGTCACCGAGATCGATCCCATTTGCGCCCTCCAAGCGGCAATGGAAGGCTACGAGGTGGTCACCATGGACGAGGCCGTCGCGGATGCGGACATCTTCGTCACCACCACCGGCAACAAAGATGTGATCACGCTCGACCACATGAAGGCCATGAAGCACAACGCCATCGTGGGCAACATTGGTCACTTTGACAACGAGATCCAAATGTCAGATCTCGAAGCCCACCCCGGCGTCGAGAAAATCGAGATCAAGCCACAGGTCCACGAATTCAAGTTGCCCGAAGGCCACTCCATCATCGTGTTGGCCGAAGGCCGTCTGTTGAATCTTGGATGTGCCACCGGCCACCCATCCTTCGTGATGAGTGCCTCGTTCACCAACCAGGTTCTGGCCCAAATGGAACTGCACAACAACGCCGATCGGTACTCCAAAGACACGGTCCACGTGTTGCCGAAGCATCTCGATGAGATGGTGGCCCGTCTGCACTTGGAGAAGTTGGGCATCAAACTGACCGAGATGACTACCGACCAAGCCGAGTACCTCGGGGTTCCCAAGGAAGGGCCATTCAAGCCCGACCACTATCGGTATTGATCTCGCGGTATTGATCCCGCAGATTGATCCCGAGTTGGGGCCTTTGGAGGGCCCCCGTTGAAACGCTCTACGACTGGCCCCGAATGTTCGGGGTCAGTCTTGTTTTGCTTCCACTGATTCAGCAGCCTCGCGAGGCACTTCGATCTCAAACGAAGGAGACGATTGTCCATCCGCCGCGATCCAGCGTTTGATGACGGCCGCTTCCGATGACCAGCGGGCGGCGTCCAATCGCCTTTCCAAAAATCCTCGGTACAACTTGGTCAATGCTCGGTCACAACTCAGGAAAGCATCCACCCGAGCTTCCAACCCCTCTCGTTCGGTCTCAGGGCGTTCTGCGGGTTCAGGCAGACGCACCGCGCTGGGCGCAAATCGAACCCCGTCCAAAATCAGGGTCCAATGCTCAAGGCCCGACGCGATCATCAATCCCGCTTTCCGGGGCCACTTGCCGTTCTTCAACCCCCGGCGTGCCTCTGGCGAGCGAGCTGGAGTGTTGGAACGCAGCCCTTGATCACCACCCTTTTCCCAGGCGCAGCGCATGTCCAGAGCCTCAGTGATGGCGGCCTCCACCTCGTCTTCGGCGCCACGCTCGGCGCGGCACCACAGATCGAGCAAGAACTCAGAGCCCAAGAAATCATGGGGATGCGGGGCCCGCCCCCAGCCCACGGTGGGAACCTGTCCGCCTTCATGGCCGCGAGGTGGCGGTCCAAATGGCGTCGGGGTGGCGTCTTCCAAATCCCGCAGAAGCCCGCGGGAGGCTGCAAACGACTCGGCGAAGACCCCCGCGGACTCGGGCTCGAGGTCCAGATCCAAGGTCAAGCGGGCCAAATCCACCAACGCGGTTCGGGCGGCATCGCTGGGGGTTGGCGCCAGCAGCACCCCCCCGGCCCGATCCCACAACACTGGGAACATCCGACTGGAGCGGTGCAGTCCCGAAGTCATTTCGCGCCGGGCTCGATCATCGACTTCCTCTCGGGCGGCCTTCCGGATGGCAGACTTCGAACTGCCGGGTTCAGCCGCGCTCAACGCTTCCTCGTTTTGAAGCTGCCAGGCGCGGCGCAAATCGGCCGGCAACTTGAAGGCATCCAAACGAAACCCCATCAACACCGCATCGCCGAACAGATTGTCGGCATCGAACGTTCGATCCAAAAGATGGCGTCCGCCACACCAGCCCGCGATGGTGTCCGGAGGGGCGACGTCGAACGACTCAGGGACCACCGCGTCCCCAAGTTTCGCAAACAACTCTGTCTCCGTGAGTTGTGGCGCAGATTTGACTCGAAACCTTTGCCACGCCGCTCGTCCTGATCGGAATCCCATGCTCCAAACGTACTGGGTTGGACCACCTCTCCGACCTTCGCGACAAGTTGTCCCCACCAGCAACTTGCCCAACTTGATTGGCGCGTGTCCCCAACCCTCGTACGATTTGAATTCCTTGGGCGAGTCGATCCACCACGAATGCGGTTTGGCCTTCCTTCGGCTTCGTCGCCCGTTGTCGTGGTTCCGTGAGCACCACGGAGACGCGGCTTGGGGCCTTCGATCACTCGCCCTGCTCCTGCAAAAGCAACGCAACCGCGGCCAAGATGGCGCGGGGGTTGGCGTGGTCCGATTCGAGCATGGCCGTGGCGAGCCTTACCTCGCCCGAGCTCGCCGTGCTGGACCGGGCAACTTGGACCAATTGTTGGCGGTGATTTCGGAAGGGATGGATCAGGTCAATGACCTGTCCGATGCCGAACTCGACGGCGCGAAAAGGCACAGTGTCGCTCCGTTTTTGGGTGAAGTGATGCTTGGCCATCTGCGCTACGGCACCCACGGTGGACACTCCGAAGACCATTGCCATCCGCTGTACCGACGAGGAGATCGCCGCTCTCGAAGTTTGATGCTGGCCGGCAACTTCAACATGACCAATGCGTCGGCCTTGTTTGATCAGCTCCTCCGCTACGGCCTCGATCCCATCGGAGAATCCGACACGCAAATCGTGCTCGAAAAGATCAGCCACTTCCTCGAAGTCGAACACCGGTTGATCGAACATGCATGCGGCGAAGGCTCCCTGCAGAATCTCTCGGGCCGAGCGTTGGCGGCTGAAATCGAAAACCAAATTGACTTGGTTCGAGTGCTGGAAAAAGCTTCCACCATGTGGGATGGGGGATGGCTGTTCGGCGGACTTCTCGGACACGGGGATGCGTTCCTGTGTCGAGATGCGCGGGGCATTCGGCCAGGCTTTGTGTTGGAACGCGAATCATTCGTGGCGGCGGCCAGTGAACGAGCGGCGCTGGCCACGGTCTTCAATGCCCCAATGGATGAAATTGTCGAACTGACTCCTGGGGAAGTCTTAGAGATCAAACGCAGCGGGGCCATTCGCCGCGAGGCCTACACCCCACAACAATCGCCCACGCGTTGCACCTTTGAACGGATCTACTTCAGCCGAGGCAACGATCCAGACATCCATCGCGAACGACTTGAACTTGGAGAACGCCTCGCACCCCAAGTCCTTGAGCGTTTGGGAGAAGACGTGCACAACGCAGTGTTCTCCTTTGTCCCCAATACCGCCGAAACGGCGGCCGAAGGGTTGGCCCGGGCTGCCACCAAGTTGGTTCGACAGCAACACGCCGATCAACTCTGGAACGACGTCAGCAGCGGTACGGCCAAACGCGAACAGTTGGACGCCCTCGTGGAGCCCACCATCCGCGTGGAACGTCTGGCCCACAAAGACCAGCGCATGCGCACCTTCATCGCCAGCGATGCCACCCGCCGCGACTTGGTGCTGCACGTGTACGACGTCACCCGTGATTTGGTCCCCCCGGGATCCACGCTCGTCATGCTCGATGATTCCATCGTTCGTGGCACCACCCTGCGGGAATCCATCGTGGCCATTTTGGACCGACTGGAACCGGCCCGAATTCTCTTCGTGTCGAGCGCCCCCCAGATCCGCTATCCCGACTGCTACGGCATCGACATGAGCCAACTCGGGCGTTTTGTGGCCTTTCGGGCCGCCGTTTCGCTCCTCGAAGAACACGGAAAATCCGAGCTGTTGGAAGAAGTCGAGGCGGCCTGCCGCGAACAACTGGCCAGCGACCCGCATGCCCCGGTGAACCACGTCAGCAAGATCTACGATGCTTTTGATGATGCCACCATTTCTGAACGCATTGCCACCCTGCTGACCCCACCAACCGCCAAGTGCAAAGTGGAAGTGCTGTACCAGAGCGTGGCCGACCTTCAGGCGACCATGCCAGAGCACACCGGCACGTGGTACTTCGATGGGCAGTACCCCACCCCGGGCGGCCAAGCGGTCTTGCACCGGGCTTACCTCAACTGGCGGCGAAATTCAGACGAACGCTCGTACTGAGTGGCCCCGTTCGGCACGGTCCCAGACCCCCGACCCCCTCTGAACGCACCGAATCAGCGATTTCTGGCCCGAATGGCCAGTCGCGGACTTGACTCTTGGTCCAGATTTCGCGATGATGGGCGGTTCGCCTCTGGGCGAATCCGGAATCCAGGCACGAGGACGAACCCGTCCACCCGACCTCCGGAACATTGTTTGCACGCCGGCCCCAGGTCGGTGGATTCGTTTTCCTTGTCACGGATCCTCCCCGCGTCTTTCGCGGTCACGAGGTGCCCAACCCAAAGGAGCAGCCCATGGCTCGCTACACCGGTCCCAAAGTTCGTCTCTCTCGTCGTCTCGGCGTTCCGATCGCAGATATCCCGAAGCACACCGCCAAGCGCCAGTTGACCCCTCCCGGTCTTCACGGCATGAAGCACAAGCGACTCCGCGACTACGGCGTCCGCTTGAACGAGAAGCAGAAGCTCCGCTACCACTACGGCATGCTCGAGAAGCAATTCCGTCGTGCCGTCGACGAAGCCGGCCGTCTCAAAGGCAACACCGGAGAGAACCTCTTGGTCTTGCTCGAGCGTCGACTCGACAACACCGTCCGCCGACTCGGCGTGACCCGTACCGTCTGGGCCTCCCGCCAAATGGTTGTTCACGGCCACGTGCTTGTGAACGGCAAAAAGGTGGACCGCCCCTCGTTCATGGTGAAGCCTGGTGATGAAATCACCTTCAAGCCTCGCATCGAAAAGCTCGCCCGCGAGAACATGGAGTCCATGGCTGGTCACGAAGTGCCCGGCTGGTTGGGCTTCAATCCCGCCGAGTTGAAGGCCACCGTCAATGCTGTTCCAGCCGTCGACGAAGTGCCATTTGATGTGAACACCAACCTCATCGTCGAGTTCTACCGCTGATTCCAGCGGTTTAACGGAGGACGCGCCCATGCTGCGCCTGCTTCGCCGTCGTCAAGGCATCTTGCTCGCCGTCTTCGGGACGGTTCTCATGATCCTCATGCTGGCCGACCAGTCCATCTATGGACTGATGGGTCGCTTGTTCTCCGGATCTGGTACGTGGGCCACCCTTGGCGACCGTTCCATCAGTTCCGAAACCCGTGCCCAGTTGGCCCGCGAACTCGAAGTGCTCGATCGCGTGGGATGGATGGGCATCGGTGCGGGCCCTCTGGGCGTGATCGAAGATCCCGCCCACTGGCTGCTCTTGACCGAAATGGCCCGAAACGCCGGGTTCACCACGGGCTCTTTGGCCATGGAAATGCAAGAAGCAGAACTGGCCCAGGTGTACACCGCTGCCGGCCGAACCCCAGAAGTCGACCGTGCGTTGTCGAACCTCTTTGGGGTGATTCGCATGTTTGGGGCCATGGCCAACAGCCCAACCCTGTCGGATCGACGTCTCATTCGAGACGCCTCCTCGATCTTCGGCGGCGCCGACTGTCGCTTGATGGTTCTGGAAGCTCAGGCCACCGGCGACGAGCCATCCGATGAAGCCATCGCGTCCCACTTCGAGACCTATCGAGACGTGGAACCAAGCGATCCCGAGCAAGCCTTTGGCTACCGTCTCCCGGATCGCGTGGCCGTGGACTGGTTCACGCTGCCCGCAAATGTCATCGAAGACGCGGCCCGTGCTTCGGAAGCCATGGACACCATTGCCGTGCTGAAGCACTGGAAGACCAACCCTCGGGGTCGGGCCTTCCCTGCCTACGACGCCTCCATCGAAGTGCCAGAAGTGGTCATTGACGACCTCTTGGCCATCGAAACCGACGCGTTGTTCGACCGAGTGGACCGACGGCTGTCTTCCACGCTGTTGGAAGCGCGACGAGATCTCAAGACCACCCCGGAAGGCGCCTTCAAGTTGCCCGAGAATTGGTCTGAGACCCGGCCCAGTCTGTCGGACTTGGCGCAACTGGTCGCGGAAGAAATTTCAGTTGATGCCCCCGAGGTGGAATCGGCGGAACTCCAAGCCGTCTTGGACTACGGCGACCTCCCGGGATTCCCCATCGCGGCCACCACACCCGCATTTGGGCAACCCAAGACCGCCCGCGATTACCTCACGGGACTCCGCGACTTCGAGCTGGGCCCTCTGACCCTGCCCGCACAGTCACAAATGCACTCCCCCGTCTTCCGTGATCCGGACGGCGGATTGGTGGTGATGTTGCCCACGCAAGCCGATGGGAAGCGGGCCGCCGAGCGTTTGGAAGAAATTGGCCGAGAGACCGTCGTTGACGATCTCAAACGACTCGCCGACTACGAATCGCGTCTCGCAGAACTCGACACCTTGCGTTCGCAAATTCTGGCCGACGGCATGTTGGCCACCGCGCTCGCCCTTGGTGATGAACTCGAGCGTTCCCGCACTGTTCGCCCTGGCGATCCAAACCTCATGAGCATGATGCTGCAACAAGGCAACTCTTTGCCCGCTGGCTTCCGAGGCGCGACGCCACTTCCGGTGGTGGGCACCAACGATGACGTGCTCAAGACGATCGCCGAAGTGGCCAACACGCTCCCCCTCGACGAGACTGCTTTTGCGGCCGTGCCTTTGGCCGACCGTCTGGTGATCGAGGCAGTCGACACCGCCTTGGCCATCGTGGTGGCGGAAATTCAGTTCCCCACCCCACTCGATCAAGAGGTCTTGACCCGCCTTTCGAACACCTCGAGCCTTGAGAGCACCATTTTGGGTGAGAACTTCAGCGCTGACAACGAAGCATTGGTGGAAGCGTTCTCCTTCGAGGCGTTGTCCGAGCGGATGAACTTCCAACGTCTGGGGCTCGAAGATTCTGAAGACGCCCTCGAAAGCACGGACCCGGAAAGCACCGAGTCATCGGCCTCCACCACCGCCGGCTGATCAAAAGGACCAAGCATGCCTTCTCCCAGCGAGCCCAAACCCACCATTGCCTTCGATGAATTTCTGAAGCTCGAACTTCGCATTGGCACCATCAAAGCCTGCGAGCCCCATCCCAACGCTGACAAACTGCTTCGGATCCAGTTGGATGACGGCACCGAAGAAGGCCGGCAGATCTGTGCGGGCATCAAAGCGTTCTACGAACCCGATGCGCTCGTTGGCACGCAAGTGCTCTTCATCGCAAACCTCGAACCCCGAACCATTCGGGGCGAGATCTCCCAAGGCATGATCTTGGCCGGCAGCGACATTCACGAAGTCGACGAAGACGGCAAGCCCACGGAACGCGATGTGGTGGTTCTGCGTCCAGACAAGCCCGTCAAAGCCGGCTCACCCGTCAGCTGAACGCCCGACAACTCCGTGCTCAAAGACCAACCGCAGCGGCATCTCGGTCGCTGAGGAACACGCCCTCTTCGCGCTCCCGAACCGTGCCATCTCGCTTGCGGCTTCGGTCGCAACGAGGCTCTTCCCGCAAATCTTGGATCTCGATTGAACCTTCCGCAGACAACGCACAGCGGCTGACGCCAAAGAGATCGGCCAATTCATCGGCAAAGGGGGCCAGCCAGCCATCTGGGTCGGGCAAGATGACCCCCGCGTCCATGGCGTTCTCCACGCCGCGTTCCTTTGCTTGCTCCAGCGCGGAAAGCACGTCATTCCGAACATCCATGACCTTTGACCAGTCCGAATGCACTTCGACCGAGAACGGGGCCGGCATGGTTTCCATCGCCAAGCAAGCTTCCTCGCCTTCCAACGCACGCCACGCTTCGTCGGTGGTGTGAGGCAACATGGGAGCAAGCAATCGCAAAAGCACATCCACCACGCGGCGCATCGTCGCCCGGGTGCATTGCCGTCGTGGGGACTCCGCAGCATCGCAGTACAGACGGTCTTTCACCGCCACCGCGTGCACCGCCGAAACGGTGTCGTTGCAGAAGTCATACAACAGTTGATGGGCGCGGCGGAAGGCGTATTCCGACCACGCCGCTTCCACCCGTTCGCGAAGGATCGCGGTCTCGCCCAGAAGCCAAGCATCAATCGAGGTGGAAGGCGGATCACCCACGGCCGATGCTTCGGCCGAGGTCATGCCGTGGAGGTTGCCAATCAAGAACCGAATGGTGTTGCGGATCTTGCGGTAGGACTCCCCCGCCACATCGAAGAAGGAGAGGTCCACCTTGATGTCATTTTCGAACGGCAAGGAGGCGACCCACCAGCGGCAGACATCGGCCCCGTACTGCTGCAGCAGTTCGTCGACGTCGAGGGCATTCCCGCCCGACTTGCTCATCTTGCGACCGTCTTTGTCGACCATGAAGCCATGGGTCAAGATGGCTTTGTACGGGGCCACGCCGGTGACACCCAGTGCGGGCAACAACGAAAGCTGGAACCAGCCGCGGTGTTGGTCAGACCCTTCGAGGTACAGATCGATGGGGTAACCAATGCCTCGGGCCCGCATGACGGCGTTCCAGGAGGAACCGGATTCCATCCACACGTCAAAAATGTCATAGGTCTTCTCGAGGGTGGATACGTCAAGATCAGCGGGTGCTTCCGGATCACTCGACGCGTCCCAGCCGGCCAACAATTCGTCTGGAGTGCAGGCAAACCAAGCGTCGGAACCTTTTTCGCCGAAGACGGCCGAGACGGCTCGCACCGAAGCACCGGTCATCAGAACCGCGCCGTTGGCATCGCGGAAGGCGGGAATGGGCAAGCCCCATGCGCGCTGCCGGGACAAGCACCAATCCGGACGGCTTTCCAACATGCCGCGGAAGCGGTTGCGTCCCCACTCGGGGAAGAACTGGATGCCATCAATCGAATCAAGGGCCAACTGCCGCAATGACCTTTCGTCACGCTTGGTCGGCTCATCCACGCCGATGAACCACTGTTCGGTCGCGCGGAAGATCACCGGTGTCTTGCTGCGCCAATCGTGAGGGTACGAGTGCATGAACCGCTCGGCGTGCAACAAGTGGCCTTGCTCACGCAGGTGTTCGGTCACTTTCTCGTTGGCATCCCAAATCGACATCCCAACCAACCACTGAGGGACGGTGTCGTCGTAGGTGCCATCACCCAGCACTGGACAGTACGCGTCGAGTCCCTCGCGCAGACCCGTTTGGTAGTCCTCAGCACCATGCCCCGGGGCGGTGTGCACCAGACCGGTGCCGTCTTCCAGAGTGACGTAGTCCGCGGTTACCACGCGTCCCTGGCGATCGCAGAAGGGGTGCTCATACGCCAGGCCCGCCAAGGCCGAACCATCACACTCGGCGAGGATTTCGCAGGAGACTCCAGCTTTCTCGGCGACCTTGGCCGCCAGATCCGAGGCCAAAATTGCAAGGTTGCCGTCCATCTGGCACAAGGCGTAGCGGAAGCGCTCGTGGACCGCGATGGCCAAGTTGGCGGGCAAGGTCCACGGGGTCGTGGTCCAAATGGTGAACGACGGCTTCTGGTCCAATTCGCATTGGAAGGCCGCAGCGACGGCGTCTGCATCGCACGCCACGAAGTCGACGTACACCGACAAATCTTCCCGGTCTTGGTATTCAAGTTCGGCTTCGGCCAATGCAGTCTCGTTGGCAATGGACCAGTGCACCGGCTTACGCCGGCGGGTCACCAAGCCTTGGTCCACCAAATCGGCAAAGCCTTCCAGAACAACTTTCTCATACGACGGGTCCATGGTGAGATACGGCGCGTCGTATTCGGCGTGGGTCAGAAGCCGGGCCATTTGTCCGGACTGGATCTCCACAAATTTCTTGGCGAACGCTTGGCACTCTTTTCGAACCAACAGACGACGCTCGTCCTCCCCCATCGCAGCCAATGCTTCACCGCGGCCCGCTTCTACCAAGTTGGTCATCACCTTGTGTTCGATGGGCAACCCATGGCAATCCCAGCCCGGCACGAAAGTCACTTGATGCCCCTGCATCAGACGAGAACGCACCACAAAATCCTTCAACACCTTGTTAAGTAGGTGCCCCAGGTGCAGGTTCCCGTTGGCAAACGGAGGGCCATCGTGGAACACAAACGGCTCCGCAGACGAACGGGCTTCACCCAACTTTTCGGCGAGATTGATCTCGGCCCACCGCGCTACCGAGTTCGGCTCGTTGGTCGCAAGGCCAGCCCGCATGGCGAAGTCTGTCTTGGGCAGGTGGAGCGTGTCTTTCCACTTTCTCTTTTTGGGGGCGGGTGCGTCGCTCATGCCTTAATCCTCCGGGTGTTCGCCAGGCTTGACGGTCTCGTCCAGATAGGCTTGGAACTCACCAATTTTGTACGAGACAAAGCAGAATGCATGATGCAAGGCAAACCACTCTGGGTCGGTGGGATCCTTGTCCAAATCGGTCCGGAGACGGTTCAATTCCGCCAGCACTTTTTCGACTTTGATGGGTGAATCGGGCATAGAAGAGAATTCTACCCACATAGAGGACAGCATCCGTGGGCAAAGGGGAGGACCAATCAATTTGAGGCCAATCTCTGCGCAAGAATCAGGTCCACATGAGAAGGGCCCTCTGGTCGATTCTGCAAAATCTCAACAAATCAGGGTCTTCTTTTACAACTTGCCCGTCTATTGTGGAGTGGACCAACTTGGGTCTATTTTGCATTCGTCACCGAGAAGAGAGAGATCTTGGAGACACTCATGCGATCCACCACACTCGCCCTCACTCTGGCCATGACGGCCGCAGCATCGGCCGACCTGTATTCCTTGGAATTCACCGCAGTGGCTGAGTTTGTTGGCCCGGTCACAGGTCAACTCACCCTCGATCTTGATGAACTCGGCGCTGGTTCCTTCCTCGGGACCGTGGGAACAAACTTCGGCCCCGCTTCGGCAGACGGAAACGCCGCCTTTGCCCCGACCCTGACTTCTGGATCACTTGATGGAGCTCTGGACTTCGGGCCATTTGGCTCCTACGACTTGGTTCTGAACTTCTTCCCCGGAGCAGGGAGCGGCACCCTGACTGGATACGATCCCGGTGCTGGCCAAGTCGTCACGGGAGACATTTTCGTGTCCGAATGGTCTATCACCGCCATTCCCGCCCCGGGAGCGCTGGCTCTCCTTGGATTGGCCGGCTTGGGACGACGGCGTCGCGCCTGAATCCACCAAGCATCAACTGAGCATCCTTGGGGACGGCCAACCGGTCGTCCCCTTTTTCGTAGGATTCTTAGATCGAATCCCAAACCACGAAATCTGCATCCCCGCCGGTGGAAATCACCCTCGATCCGGCCCCGGGACCCATTCCGGTTTCGGACGCCCAAGCCGCGGCCGCGGCGGGCAAGCAAACTCCGGCGATGCAGCAATGGTTCGAAATCAAATCCCAACACCCCGAGTGCATTCTCTTTTTCCGCATGGGAGATTTCTACGAACTCTTCCACGACGACGCTGAGATCACCCACCGGGTTTTGGGAATCACCCTGACCCAACGGTCCGAAGGCGTGCCCATGGCGGGGATTCCTTACCACGCTCTGGAGGGGTATCTGGCCACCATGCTCGAAGAGGGCTGGCGCTGTGCGGTGGTCGACCAATTGGAAAATCCCAAAGAAGCCAAGGGCGTGGTCAAACGTGGCGTCACCCGGATCCTGACCCCAGGGACGGTCACCGATGAAGCTTTGCTTGATGCGGGGCGCGACAATCTTCTCGGTCTGCACTCTGGGGCCTACCTCGCCGTTGCCGACGTCTCGACCGGACGCTTTGAACTTCACCCGTGTGCATCTGAAGAGACCCCAGCCGTGGCTCGACGCCTGGGCATCCAAGAGTTGCTGCTTCCGATTGCCCCCGATGAAGATCCGGATGTCTCAAGTCTGCGACTGCTGGGGATCCATCCGGGAACCGTCCCGGCGTGGACCTGCGGGGTGGATGAAGCCCGGCGGCTTCTTGAACGACAGTTTGGGATCACCGATCTGGCAGGATTTGGCCTCACCGAAGATGAGGCCATCGCCGCCGCTGGCGGCTTGTTGCGGGCCATTCAAAACACGCAAGATCCTGAGGTCGCCGGTGACCGCTCCGCCAAACTCGGTCACTTGCAACCCCCACAGATCATCACCTCCCACGGGCGGCTTCGGTTGGATGCAGTGGCGCTGTCGGCCCTCGAAATTGAGCGAACCAACCGCGCCGGATCGGCCGAAGGCTCGCTCTTGTCCACGTTCGAGCGACCCCGAAGCCCCATGGGCCGTCGGGCCTTGCGTGATCGCTGCTGCCGGCCGTACGGAAATTTGTCCGAGATCAACGCCGCCCACGACCGGGTGGCAGCGCTGCTGGAACCAGCGTTCGACCTCGCCAGCCTTCGCCAGCAGATGGGGAACATTTCGGACCTCCCCCGAATCGCGGCCCGGGCCGGTTTGGGGCGGGCGACGCCGCGTGATCTGGCCGCCCTAGGAAACACCCTGCAAGCGGCTTCCACGCTCACGTTGCCCCAGCAGGGGTTTGGGGAAGTCGCCAAAGCCCTTGCCGAAGAGATCCAACAGCTCGAAGCCTTGCGTGAACAATTTTCAGAGTCATTCGTCGACGAGCCCCCGCAGCACCTCAGAGAAGGTGGCCTGTTCCGCGATGGTGTCGACGCAGAACTGGATGAAGCTCGCACCCTCGAACGGGACGCCGGCGCTTGGCTGACCCAATACCAACAAGAACTCTCAGAGCAGTACGACATCCCTTCCTTGCGGGTGATGTTCAACCGTGTGTTTGGGTACGGCATCGAAGTCACCAACACCCACCGCGAGAAAGTGCCTTCGCATTGGGTGCGCAAGCAAACGCTGCGGAACAGCGAACGCTACATCACCGAAGAACTCAAAGCTTGGGAAGAAAAAGTCCTCACCGCCGGTGAACGGGCCATCAAGCGAGAACAAGAACTCTTTGACCAGTGCATTGACCAAGTGAACGCGGTGGCCAACCACTTGAACGCGGCGGCGGCGCTGATCGCAGAGGTCGATGTTGACGCCACGTTTGCGGCCACGGCCCGAAGAGATGGATCCATCCGACCCAACATGATCGAGTCTCCGGAGTGCGATCTGGCTGGCGCGCGCCATCCGGTCTTAGATCGACTGCTGGGCGCAGAATTCGTTCCGATTGATGTCAAACTCGGCGGCAGTGAACCCGGATTGGCACTGGTCACGGGCCCCAACATGGCCGGCAAAAGCACGGCCATTCGAACGGCAGCTTTGCTCACCCTCCTGGCCCACGCTGGGGCGTATGTGCCGGCGGCCTCGGCCACGATCGGCCGATGCGACCGCATCCTCACTCGAATCGGCGCGAGCGATGAATTGCACGCCGGTCGCTCCACGTTCATGGTGGAAATGACCGAAACAGCGTCCATCCTGCATGCCGCCACGCCGCACTCGTTGGTGGTGTTGGATGAGATCGGCCGCGGCACCAGCACCCTTGATGGGTTGGCCCTCGCGTGGTCGATCGCGGAACACTTGGCCGACTTGGGCGCTCGCACCTTGTTCGCCACCCATTACCACGAACTGACTGATCTGGCCGACACCCGAAGCGGGGTCAAGAACTTGCACGTTCTGGTGCGCGAATGGGGTGAAGAGATCGTCTTCTTGCATCGCCTCGAAGCGGGACGGGCCGGACGGTCGTGGGGCGTGCAAGTGGCACGCTTGGCCGGGATGCCAGGCACCACCATCACCCGGGCAAAGGAACTCTTGGAACGCTTGGCGGTCCGGGTTGAAGGCACGGGCATCGACCACGAGCCCACCCTGTTTGATCAGACCCCCGTCGAATCAGCACCAGAAGAGCACCCCATCGTGCAGAAGATCCGTCACGCCGATCTGGACGGATTGTCACCGCGGGAAGCCTTTGAGCTTCTGGCCAAGTGGCAAGACGAACTTGGGACCGATCCTCAAGCGGACGGATGACCGCCGGCTTGCGGGCCGTGAGACCCAGCCCCCCGAATCCGCAACCCGGCCCGAAGCCCCACTCCACCCAGCAGGAAATACACGGGGAACTCCAGCAACATCCACAGTGGAGTCACTTCCCAGAGGTTGATGAAGTTCACCACCCCCCCCAACACACTGAGCGCGATGACCACCACCGCCGGGGTGCGTGACTTGGCCATGGCCGCGGCCACGAAGGCTCCCAGTCCGGCTTGAAGCACATGGGCCACGAACACCAGAATGAAGGCTTGCCCGGGGAGCGTGGCGATCCACTCGGCCAGCGCCTCGGACTGCGCGGGGTCCATGGGGTCAATCCCTTCGGGCAACGGCCAGATGCTGGTGTTGATGTTGACCGCCAACAACCAGTTCATGCTCGCACCAACGAACAGTCCGACAACCGCCGCGATGAAACCAATGAAGAACGCTTTCATGAGTCCACTTTGGCGAAAGACTCCAGCATGCGCAGGTGACTCTTCACCCCATTGTCAAAACACACCCGCTCGAACTTCTCGTTTGGAGCGTGCGTGCCGTCGTCATCCAACCCGAAGCCCACCAGCAACGACTCAAAGCCAAGGTGTTCACGGATCAAGCCGCAGACCGGGATGGAACCGCCCGAACCCACCATGGCCGCCGGTTTACCGAACTGGGCCTGCAACCCTTCTTGGGCGGCAGCCAGCCATGGAGAGTCACCATCCACCTCGAAAGCGTCTTCGGCTCCGAATTCCGTGATTTCCCAGCGGCATCCCTTGGGCGTGCGATCCAGGAAGAACTGCTTCAAAGCATCGCGAACGTTCTCCGCATTCTGTCCGGCAATCAATCGGCACGAGATTTTGGCGGTGGCGTGCGCCCCGATGACGGTCTTGGCGCCTTCTCCGGTGTACCCCGCACAGAGACCATTCACTTCCACCGTGGGCCGTGACCAAATGCGTTCCAGAACCCGCGTGCCTTCTTCGCCCAGATCGGTCTCCAGCCCCGCCGTGGCCAAGAACTCTTTGTCATCGAAGCCGAGGGCGTACCACGAGTCAATGCGGTCCTGATCGGGGGGACGGATCCCGTCATAGAAGCCCGGCACCGCCACGCGAAGATTGTCGTCGTGCAACTGCGCGATGACCTTGGACAACAACATGGCGGGGTTGGGAACGGTGCCCCCGAACATGCCCGAGTGCAGATCGGAACCAGGTCCGTGCAACCGAACTTGGATGTACACCAACCCGCGCAGAGAAGTGGTGATGGCCGGCGTGTTGACATCCCACATGCCGGTATCGCACACGACACAGGTGTCTGCGGCCAAGAGTTCTTTTTCTTGATCCAGGAAGCCGGGCAAACTGGGTGACCCACATTCCTCTTCGCCTTCCAAAATGACTTTCACCCGAATCGGGAACTCACCGTGGGTGGCTTGCCACGCCGCGAAGGCTTCGATGAACGTCATGAGTTGGCCTTTGTCATCCACGGCACCGCGGGCCACGATGCGATCACCGTGGGGCCCCTGGACCACTTGGGGGTCAAACGGAGAACTGTGCCACAACTCCAATGGATCGGCGGGTTGCACGTCGTAGTGCCCGTAGTACAGCACGGTTGGCCCGTCGGTCGGCCCCGCTTCGGCGGTCACGATCGGATGCTTGTCCGTGCCGTGCACGGTGGCTTCGAATCCGATTTCTCGCAACCGATTGGCGCACCAATCGGCACCGCGTTGCATGTCTTCAGCGAAGGCTGGGTCGGTGCTGACGGTTGGAATGGCGAGCAAATCCTTGACCCGCTGCAGCGCGGCATCTCGGGTGGATTCGTAGGTAGCAATGGCAGATTCGGCGGGTGAACTCATGATTGGAATGCTAGCGTTCTGTGATGCCGAACTTCGCTGACCTCTTGGAACACTTGGCCGATCGCTGTCCGCCTCCCGCCAACACCCTCACTGCGGGGGAATTGGACGGGGCCATCCGGGCAGCGGTGCTCGGCGAACCATGGGACGGCCCCTGCACTCGGCCAGAAACCCGCATGTGGTGGGATCGATTGCACGGATCGATCTCCCCGGACAACGAGGACCGGTGGCAGGGTGATGGTCCCCTCCTCCAACAACACGAAGCGGAAGCCATCGAAGTTTGGACCGATGCCGAGCTCTCCGCCCTGCATGCCGCTTGGTTTGTGGCCAAGAATCCTGCCCAAAAGGAACGCATCCATCGGGCGGTGGTGTGGCATCTCGAGCATCTTCAGCCCGACAACGCGACCAACCGGCCTTGGGCCATTCATGTGTTCTACCTGCACGGCACCCCGGAAGCCGAGCACCATGCGGCCACGTTGATCCACAACGTGCAAGCTTCGGGAGGCACAACCTTGGCCAGACTGCTGCTGCAAGACGCGGCGGCCGCGATCCGAAGTCAATCAGGAACAACGCCGGAATAAACACATCGGGCTGGGCCGGTCATCCAAAGTTCATCGCCACGCCGGGTGATGTCCAAGCACCCCCCATCCAGTTCGAGCTTCACCGTGTTTGACCTTGAAACTTCTTGGTTCAAGTAGGCCGCGGCAACCGCGCAAGCGCCGGTACCACACGCTTTGGTGACACCGCTCCCCCGCTCCCATGTCCGCAAACGAAGCGTCCCGTCACCCCGCACGCTCGCGATTTGAACATTGATTCGACCAGGGAAAACCGGCGCATGTTCAATCGGAGGTCCGATTTCCTCCAGCACCACGTTTTCGCAGTCGGGGACAAATGCCACATAGTGAGGATTGCCCACGTCAACATGGACTCCCGGGAAAGGGACACTCAAATCAGGGGGCAAGTCGGCGATGGCAGCGCTCCCCATGTTGACGGTCACCATGTCCTCGCCCGCAGCGCCCAAACTCAGCACTTCGCACCGGCGATCACCGCTTTGGGTGGACACCACGCCCGACCACAGCTCACCCTTTCGGCGCGCAAACTGGGCCGCCACGGCCCGAATGCCATTGCCACACATCGCGCCTTCGGAGCCATCGGCGTTGAAAATCCGCATGCTCAGGGGATGCTCGTCCACCAGAATCAAACCGTCCGAACCCACTCCGTAATTTCGATCAGACCACCGAACCGTCCACGACTTGGGATCTCGTTCACCGAATTCCGTTCGATCAACCAAGAGGTAGTCGTTGCCCAAGCCTTCCCATTTTTCGAATCGAAGAGTCATCGTTCGATCTCCCCCAGATCAACCACCACACCACCGCGACGGTACCAGTCGACCTGCAATCGATCCTCAGACAAACTTGTGATCACCAATGCCGGAACACCATGCGACTCGGCGGCCTGCAAGTCCGTACCACCCGGTCCTGCGACCGCGGACATGTTGAGGTTCCGGGCATGGAAATGGAATGGAATCGCACCACGAAACATCTTCCGAAAATCAGAAGGTCTTCTCTCGAACACCGTGTCGTCCGCTGCGCTTTGCCCAGGGGCGGCTTCGATGAACCAGCCGTCATCCCCCCAATCCAAAGTCCCTCCCCATTCTGTCGATCGGTCGTCGAGGTCAAGGTCCCGAGCCCGGAACAAGCTTAATCGAACGTTGGATGAGTCCAATGCGGTTTGCACCAAACGAAGAGAGAGTCGATCCTGTGCGGTGAGTTGAGGCTGGTCCAACCCAAGTGGGCGCCGGCGGGTGGCATCTTGTCGGCGACGCGGTGGCGACTGCGGCGTTCGCAACGGACTTGGTTCCGGGGCCCGCGTGGCCAACTTGGCCGTGGCCCAGTCGGCGAACGTCAAACACGTCACAGCAGGCGTCGAGCCATCCCACATGGCGAGATGCACGTGATCAAGATCCGTGGTGGGATGAAAGCCCAGGACTTGCGCTGCCTGATCAACTTGGGCCACAAAGGTGGGATCGTGGCTCGGAAAGGATGGATCTTGGACCTCGGGGACACACGCCACTGGTCCGATACCCAAGGAGAGAGACAATATCCATCGCATGGTGCTCATCCTACGAGTGAAGATGTATCATGATTTTGATGTCCAAGAAGCAAGTGGAATCCATCTTGGAAGAGCTGCGACCCGCCATCCAGGCCGATGGCGGTGATGTCCATTTGGTGGACATCACCACGGAAGGGGTGGTTCAAGTCCGGTTTGAGGGCGAATGCTTGCGTTGCCCCAGTCGTGACATGACTTTACGGTCCGGCATCGAGACCACCCTCCGCAACCGGCTCCAAAACATCACGGGTGTCGAAGAAGTCCAGAATTAGACTCCTCCCCCCAATCCCCCCTTCCGGTGGGGTATCCACGGCAGAGGCTCGCTGGCCGCTGATCGGGGTTCAAATTTGAATCTAGACCTTCTTGCCCCCATCGGCTACCTTTTATCCCCGCGCCGAGGATCGGCGCTGATCCGCAGGAGGCGATCCACCATGCTTGTCATCACACGACGCGAAGCCGAAGAAATTGTGATTGGTGATCCGAAGGACCCGATCGGAGTCGTTCGCATCGCAAGCATCAAAGGGGATCGAGTTCGGGTGGCCTTGGAATTCCCCCGTGATGTTCCGGTGCACCGGCGCGAAGTGGCCCAAGACATTGTCGACCGTGGCGATCGCCAGGAACCGGGCGATACCGACATTGCCGGACGGATTGGCTGAACCCAAAAGCCAAGACGCTTCAAACCCCAAAAAAAGAAAAGACCCTCGAACATCCACCCAGTCCGAGGGTCCCTGATCGATGTGCCATCCGTGGACATCGAGTTTTTGATCCGATCCGTGGATCTATTGCGGCCGTCCGTGGCCGATCACCGCGTCCCTGCGGTGGTGTTTAGAAATCAACCGCCTTTCGGCGTTGCTCCATTTGGTCGACCTTGTCGCGGAAGCCTTTGGCAAAGTGAAGTTCGTCGACCGTCGACTGGAAGTCGAGTTTGATGTACTCGCCAGCGCCGATCACGTTGACCTTGTTCCCAGTCGCCACCGATTCTCGAATGAGACTCGGAATAAGCAGCCGTCCTTGGCTGTCCAGCGACACTGGGTGAAGCGTTCGATAGTAATTTTCGAGTTCGAGGTGGGTGTCCTTGGCGGCATCGATCTGTTCCACGTCGCTCTGCAACTTCGACTGGGTGAAGATCCAAAGGATGCCGGTGTCGTACGTCTGAAGAAAAATCTGCGGTTCGTTCGCAGGCTCGTTCAACCCCGCCCGAAGTGACTTCGGAATGGTCAATCGACCCTTGGGATCGATGAGCTGACCTTTGAATTCCCCGAAGAACTTCATGCATTGGGACCCTTGACCTCAACTGTCCCCGCCGGCGGCAGGGCTCGGCTCAAATGTAAAGAATCTTGAGGGAAGTGCAACCACTTTTCTACATTTTTCCCCACTTTTCCCCACCTCAGCTCAGATCACGCCTGGTCAACGTGTCCTAAGAAATCTCCCCTGATTCGTTGCCCAAGGGGAAATTGAATGCAAACTCCTGCTTGGAGGCAGTTTGCATGCGAGACGCGTTTGAAAACATCCCGGCTGGGCCCATGGAGTGGCTCCCCACCGGTTCGTTTCTGATTACCGCCACCCATGACAAACGATCAAGCGGCGTCATCATCGAGAACGCCATTTTGTGCTGTCCCGATCCTCGGATCATTCTGGTGGCCATGCCATCCGGGCGGCACGTGGAACCCCTCATGCGTGACAACCGCCACTTTGGATTGACCCCGGTCCCCGAAGACGAACGCCTCCTGCCCCGAGCCTTTCCGGACGACGGCGAAAGCCATGAAGACAAGTTCCTCACGATTCCTTGTCGAGTGGGCCCCGGTGGAACCATGATTCCCAGCCGCTGTGAGTCATGGGTCGAATGCGAGATCATTCGCCACATCGATCTTGAAGTGGGTCACCGCCTGTGGGTGGGCCGAGTCATCGCCTGCGGAGAGCCAGCGCCTCTTCCAAAGCATCGCTCGATCAAAGCGAAGTCGAACTGAATCAAAAACCCAGCTGTCGAAGCGCGGATGTGATGCCTTCGTCGAAGGTGGATGGCGCAAATTCTCGCGCGCGGTCCACAGCCTGTGTGGGTTCCCAGGCGTGTTCCAATAGCCGGACCAAGCCTGCGTCAATGGCATCTTCATTCTCGGCATTGACTTGAACGCCTACGCCATCGGTCACAATTTCCGCATGCCCCCCCGTGCAGTGCACCATCACCGGGCAACCGCAGGCCAACGCTTCCACCACCGTGATGCCAAAGTCTTCTTCGTGCAGCTGCACGAACGCGGCCGCCGTTCGGTACAGCTCACGGAGCCGCTCGTCGGAAACTCGACCCAGGAAGGTGGTGTGCTCCCCCGCCATTCTTCGCATGCGTGCACTTTGGGAGCCTTCCCCCACCACAACCAAGCGCCGCCCCTGACGCTTGGCCAAAGCCATCACCCGATCAAGCCTTTTGGCCGGTTCGATCGCCCCGACCCACAACAGGAAGTCGTCGCGGGGTGAGGCATCGGGCGTGAAGAAATGGGTTCGCACTGGCGGATAGACCACGGCCGCATCTCGGCCCCACGCCGTGTGGATTCGATTGGCGGTGTGGGCACTGTTCGCGAGCACCAGATCGGGCTGCTGACCCGCCCGCCGATCAAACCAACGGAACCACGGGGCGGCGACGTCCAGCATCAAGCCCCGAAGCAACCCTCCGGGGCCAGCTCGGTACGCCGTGCGGCCTTCGCGAGCCCACCGGATTGGGGCGTGGCAGTAGCACACATGCTTGGCTCGCGGCGGGGCTCGCAGTCCAGCCACAAACGCGGAACTGGAACTCACCAAGAGATCGCAGTCAGGGACGGACGTGGAGCGAACGGCCAGTGGCATCAACGGGGTCAGGACGCGGCGAAGCCGGCCCGAGGCACCAGGAATGGGTTGCAGCCATGAGGTCTTTCGGGGCAACGTGTCCAAGCGAGCATCCAATGACACTCCGGAGTCCACGAGCGTGAGGATGCTGTCCGGGTGAAGAACTTCCGCCAACCGGGCAAGAACGTGTTCACCGCCCCGCGGGGCGACGAGCCAGTCGTGGGCCAGAACAACTCGAAGATTCACGCGGACTTAAGGAACCTTTTTCCGTGAGTTTTGAGCTTGAGCAGCGACCTGAGGGCGTTGAGTTTGAACAGCTACCCGAGGGGGTTGAGCTTGAATAGCAGCTCGAATGCGCTGGACCTGCGGGAACAGATGTTTGCCAGGGCAAGCAGTTTGCCCCAACTCCCGGTGTCCATAAATTCGACGACCGGGAACCTTGTAGAACGCGCAGAATTTGTGCAGCGCATCATCGAGGGCCTTGACCTGATTCTGCGTGGGCTTTTGCTCCTCAAAATTACCCATCATCAAGATGCCCAGATTTCGAGGGTTCTCGCCTTTGACATGCGCGCCCTGGAATTGCAACGGCCGACACTGCCAGATGCGACCTCGTCCATCAATGGCAAAGTGGTAGCCAATATCGTTCCACCCCTTACCAACATGCCCGTTTCGGATGGTCCGGAGTCGATCGACAGATTTCGCGAAAGTATGCCCTCCTGCCCAGTGCATCGCGTCGTGATGCACCGTGATTCGATTGGGGGGAACCGCGGATTTGGTTCGGCCTTTCGAGGAAGGGCTTCCATCAAACCAATTCAAACCATCACCGGAGCGTGGAGTGGTTTTGGTCCAGGTTTGCCTGAGGACCAAGGGCCCATACAAGAAATTCGCCCGTGACCCTTTGCCAACAATCTCCTCACGGGGCTTGAAGTCGTCGGACCCAACATCTTGGGGATCATCGGTCTGATCGGATGGCGTACTCGTGCTCAACGGGCCCCGACCACTGTTGTACTGGCAGCCGGCCGCAAGGAGACCAGCGGTCAAAAGCAGGAATTGACGCCGGGCCGTTTGATCACACGTGTCGCACATCAGTGGGTCTCCTTGGTTGCGAAAGAAGAATATCGGAACAAGCCCCAAAGACTCTGCAAACTTGCCATCAGACGCTCATCCCCAATCTACAAACGAGGCCGCCAGCG
>CAXBRK010000024.1:0-23700 GCA_963978155.1 uncultured Phycisphaera sp.
GGCGCATTGGGTGGGCCAAACGTGACCCACTGCGAAGTGGCCCCGTCGCGGCGATACACGAAGACAGAGCCTGAAGCATTCCCCTGCGACCACAACCTTCCGCGGTCGTCATCGTCCGGAGCGCCGACCATCATGATGATGGTGCCATCCTGAAGTTCAACCAGATCAAGGCACTTGCCAAAGTGGATAGCGTCGGGGAGCGCGGGGGTGACCCCGAGGTTGGCCGGGAGATCTTGGGGCACTTCGCCCGCAAGCACACCAGCCCCCCCGACGGGCGTATCTGCCCCAGCGAGGGATGTTGACATCCAGATTGCCGCCGCAAGGGAGAGGGTTCTCACTCCCTGACGGTAGTTTGGGATCTGGAACAACCCAAGATCCGATTTGGAAGTCATTGGTGCTTTCATGAAGAACTGGCCCCATCAAGTTCGGCTTGGGCCTTTTCGGTCCGTTCTGGAGCGCCCAAATATTGGTGACTGGTGACTCTGCCGCTGTCGTCAAATTCGTAGACCAGTGGAAGTCCGGTGGGAATATTGACACCAGGGATGGCTTCGGCGCTGATGCCGTCGAGAGACATCACGATGCCCCGCAAACTGTTGCCGTGGGCAACCACCAAGACGTTCTTTCCGGCTTGGAGCTTGGGAAGGATTTCCGCCTCCAAATACGGTTTGGTTCGGGCCACCGTGAGCTCTAAGGATTCAGATTGTGGAAGGTCGTCTTCTGAAACCGAGGCGTATCGGCGATCTTGAACGGTGGGATCATCGCTCGGAGCGGGTGGTGGGGGGACATCGTAGGAACGCCGCCAGATATGAACCTGGTCATCGCCATGCTCCGCCGCGGTTTCGGCCTTGTTCAGACCCTGGAGCCCCCCGTAGTGACGCTCATTGAGCCGCCACGAGCGGAAGGTGGGAAGCCATGACATTTCCAGTTCACCCAAGATGGCCCAGGACGTATGAATCGCACGGCGCAGAACCGAGGTGTGGACCTCATCGAAGAGCAGGCCCGAGGCTTTCAGGCTTTGCCCGGCGGCCACCGCTTCCGCCCGTCCGGCGTCGGTAATGTCAACATCAACCCATCCGGTGAACCGGTTTTCGAGGTTCCACGCGCTTTGACCGTGGCGAACAATGACAAGAGTTCCGTAGGACATGGGATTAGTTCCGAACTGGGGCAAGCATGAGAATGCGGGGTTCGTCGCCGGGTCGATCCACATCGGACCGGTCGACAATCATGACGTAACGAGATTCGCCAACAATGAACTCGGGATCGGTTGCGTCCCAAACCAGAGTCTGCGGGTTTTGCTTGAAGGATCGCACTCGGAAGTGCACGGTGAACGTGTCGCTCCGGGTTGAGACCACGTTTGAGGCCGCCGCGACCAGAAGGTTGGCATCTTCCATGTCACCCGACACCGAGTCTTGGTTGAGGAAATAAGAGTCCCCGAAGCCATCCCCATTGTTGTCGAAGACCTCAGCCGTGCCGTTGGCGGCAACGTCGTAGGGGACACTCAGGCCAAAGCCGGGATCCTCGGCAAGGTTGGGATCATTGGCCGAAGGGAACGTTCGGCCCAAGGGGCCAACACCAGGTTGGTTGCCCATTGGATCAAGGGATTGGCCGCCAACCAAAGGAACCGTGCTTTGGTCTCGGTCTTGAAGGCTTCGGTACGGCGACAAGGGCTGACGATTCCGCCGGTAAGAGCCCAAGGTAAATGCACTCCCGGCCTCAGCGTTGCGGCTGGACTCTTGCCGGGCAATGTCATTTGGCCAGGCATTGGCGAACTCGTTGACCGGGGTGGTGGAAACGCCAACCCCTTGCAAACCAGCGGAGAGGTCAACGGATCGCAAACTGCCCACTCCGGCAAATCCTCGGGCACGCCGGACCGGCGCTGCCACGGCTTCGTTGGCGAGGGTCAAGCCGAATGGCCGTGCGTCGTCGGCCAACGCGGGGTCAGGTATCAGATTGAATCGCCCAGAGGTGAGGTCTTCAATTCGGATGTCGTAACTTGGGGCAAATTGGTTCCCGCCAAGGATCTGCGGGTAGGAATACGCCTGCTCAAAAGCGAAGTTGGCCGCGCTTGGGAACGTGTTGGTGCCATTGCCACGCGGAACATCGGAAGCCTGCGAACGGTCGCGCCAAGATCGCACAGCCTCCGCAAACCACGTTCGATTCGAACCGGGAAGCACGGTGTTGTCGTAATACGCACTGGGTTCAAGCGTGCGGTACCACCCTGGGATGGATCGCATCACCTCAGTCGGCGCGGTATTGATGTTCACCAAGCCGGGTACCACGTCGGCGAGACCTGGCTCCAATGGAGGCTCCGTCCGGTCATAGAAAAATGACTCGTTGTCGGCGTTGAATCCGGGGCCATCCACCACAAACAAGTCGAGCAATCGTTCACCAGCGGGGAGTGAAGGAATACTGTGGCCAAAGTCAGCGAAAGACTGCCCCGTGAGCGGAGTGTTGGCGTCGCTGTCGAATTCTGCCGAACCGATCACCCGGCCGAGTCCCAAACGGGCTCGCGATTTGGTTCCGAGCAACAGCCGATCGAGCGTGCTTTCGACCGGCTCTTGGCCGGGAGCATTGATACCGTTGCGGTCAAATGGGTCTTGAGGTGCAAGGAACTCGGAGAACGTGCGGAGCGTCCGTTCGTACGCTGGAAGCACACCATTGCTGGCCCCGGGACGGAAGGGGTCAAAGTCCACCAAGTGACCCACCAAGGGGATATTTAGCACTTCTCCGATTTGCTGGAAATCATCGTCTTTATGCACCAGCTGGAAGGGCTGAGGCGTGTGGTAGAAACTCTTGTCGGCCCAATAGGGAAGATTGTTCGCCCCGTTGGCAATGAGCCTCTTCCAGCGGTTTCGGTTGCCCGAGAATCTGGTCGGCTTCGAGAAATACTGATTGTTGGCGTTTGGCACGATGAGGGACAGATCGCGTGGATCGAACTGACGGATCGCGCACCATTCGTACTGCCCACCATCAACCGTATTGAGGCAGCCGTCTGGACTTGACGTGAGATCGGCACAAGAGTCTTGGGTCGTTGGGTCCCCACCAAGTTGGATCCCTTGCATGGCCACTTGGGTCTGGTAGCCATTGGTCAATTGAGGGCTGGCCTGTTCCACATCGGGGAAGTACCGACCGGCGAGGTAGCCCTGCGAGTTGTCAACCGTGAGTTGCAGGGCACTGGTGAAGCGAGGATGGCTCTCGTTCGATTGAACGCCCCACGTTCGGGGATCGTTGGGGTTGAAATCGGTGTCCCAACCCCACGCGCGACGGGCTGAGGCATAACTGACCAACGTGTCGAACTGGGGCGTATTCGTCGGGAAGAAGATTCCAGGAATCCACGAGAATTGGGCCTGGGGATTGCCCACGGGAATGTCAATCAGACGGTTTCCATCAAGGGGCGGCCACGGCATGGTGAGGCGCGGCAATTGGGGCAAGGCACCAGGGCCAAGGTCGATCGGCAAGACCGCGGAACCAAATCCAAACATGCTGCCCCACATCGAGAGTGGCTCCATCGCGGTCTCCAACGGAAGGTTTCCGCTCGCCGCTTGCGTCACCAAGTCGGCGTTGGCGTGGCTTGGCACGATCGGGAAGTCCCCCGGAATTCGGAGTGGTTCGTCGGCCGGCAGTGGAAGTTCTCGGCTGTCGAAGCGGTCGACCACCACCCATACGGCCGCCGGATGGTTCAAGAGGTTTTCGTCGACAAATCCATCACCGTTAGTGTCGAGCACGACTGGCGGCAGGGCCAATTGTCCAGCTCGGATGGAGGCGTCGTTGTCAATGCGGGCCAGTTCGACAATGCGTTCACCTTCATCAATTTCCATTCGCGGCAGCCCGGAAGGACGGCTCTGATCGTATTGGTCTCGATTTGGGGCCACTTGGTCGGTGCCGTTCGCGATCGCCCTCTGGTAGTACGCGGGATCAGGTGACCAGCCATAGGTGTCAGCGCCGTAGGGGTTGCCGGGATTCCATTCCTGAAGACTCGGCACTCGGTACCGAATCGTCCCTGTGCGTCCCCACCGACCCGCAATCGCTGGCGGATGGTCGAGATCGAAGTTGCTGTTGACGTCAGTGGCTCCGTCACCGTTGCTGTCAAGCACGCCCAAATCCTGCTCGCAAGCCAAGTCGAGCCAATCGATCATGCGTTCCTTAAACAGCGTGTCAAGGTCGGTGGTGTCGTCACCGGAATCGCCAGAGATCTGATCTTCCCACGCGTTGTCCCAATCGGGGGCACACAAGAAGAAGATGGCGGAAGACGGCCGGTTTTCAGTGCTTGGCTCCAGCGGGAGACGGATGTCGTCGAGCTCGGCAAACGTAGGACGGGTCACATCATCGGGCCGGGCATACCGCAACGGGAAGTGGCGACCTGAAACGGAGATGCGGTACTTGGACAACTCCTCGGCCGGGATGGGCTTGTCAAAGGGGTTGGCAATTTGAACCGCCACCACGGTGGTGCGATTGCATGCGCCATCCACGTAACGCATACCTTCTTGGTAGAAGGGGTTCAGCGGCTTGATTGATGAATTTTCACCAATTCCGGTCAGGAATTCGCCGTCGAGTTCACGGGTGGCGTACAGGTTGCCAATGAAGGCCTCAACGAGGAATGGCTGACGTTCAAGGCCAAGCATGGCCAGGTTTTCATTTTCGACATTGTTCTGAGCGGTTGCTTCGTAACCCCAACGAGGCAAGGGTACAGCACCCTCCTGTTGCGGAGCTGTATTCAAGACCTCATCTGGGTCCTGCGGATTGCCGGGATCCCCGGGGAAGTCGTACTGGTCGTAGAGAGGCGCGATGTCAATAAAGCGCGGGGCGACCACTTCGGGATCGGTGACACCAGAATTGGGGACGTTCGCCAAGGTGACCCAGTCGTTGTCTCGGTAGGACAGGATGTTCGCCGAGAGCCCAGCGGAAGTCATCTTCAGCCAGTGGGCATTGGCGGCGGATCGACCGGCAGGCACTTCTGGCGGCAAGGAAAGATTGAATGGGTTCTGGACAGAACCAAAGTACGTGTTGCTAAAAACCGAGTTGGGCAAGGTGCCGAAGACATCGCCATCGGTCAGCGTGTGCAGGATGGCATGGGGAAGACGCTTCGCCATGGGCATCAAGCCGCTGGGGCCCTCACCAGAATCTCGTTCCACCCAGAGGTCAAGGAACCAAGGGTTCTCTTCTCGAAGATCAAGCCGACTCGACTGCTGGTCGAGGAAGGTCTGGGTGAAGTCGAGGATGTCGTCAAGATTTTGGTCCCCGCCAGGAAGCGCATCCAGATCTTGAGCAAAAGAGAAATATGGAGCACCATTGCGGTCCAGCCACGTGCGCTGGCCAGTAAGCCAGCCGTAGCTTGGTGCACCATTGCCATCAAAAGTGGAGAGGCCAGGAATTTGCCAGAGGTCGAAGCGAAGACTGTTGGCCGCTTGAGGCAATGTGGACAGGTCAGGGAAACCATCGACATTGACATCGGGACGCCATCGCCAACGCAGCCATGACGGAAGCAAGTCGTTGCGGGTGTTCGAGACCACGGTAGAACGGTGCCGGAGATCAGCCTTCCACTCGTAGGTGGTCAGGCCGTCCAAGAACGGCGTGGTCTCCTCCGCAAAGAGGTGCCCGCGGAGAGCGTTGCCGTGGTCCGTCTGGATGCGGCGCCAGGAGCCGGCAATCTTCTCCGCTCGGGTAAAGACGTCGCTGGTGTTCAGGGATTCATTCGCACGGAGCTCAAGTTCACTCGAGAGGTCAAACCGAGACCACGGCGGCGTGTTGCCTTCACGGAAGCTGGCCAGTCGTTCTTCGGCGGTGAGGAACGCATTGAGGGGGTCAATGTCGTTGTTGGTGGCCCGGAACCACCCCCGCTCCTCCAGCCAAGTGGGCACGGGCCCGGAATCGGTCTCGTTGGTGTTGCCATCCACCCGGGTGTCAAAGTCTTGGATCGCATCGGAGAACAAATCAAACCCGCCAGATTCAAACCCAAATCGCGTGGGCGAGGCCCCTTCGCGGTGGACCGGTGCGTCGAAGAATCCAACTCTTGCCTCGGGCTCCTGCTGACGCTGGCCAAGGGCGTTGCCAGAGTTCGCATTGAAGCCGGAAACCAGTGCGAGGTCTGCCGGCGTAAAGCCAGTGGTGCCAGTTTCGGCCAACTGGTTGGCCGCATCGGCAAAAGTGTTGGGGGCGGTCACAAACCCAGGTGAGTACCGGGTGGCCGTCGACAAATCGAGCCGACCGCCGTTGTCAGTGATAGAGACCGAGACGATGTTGCGGACGCCGTCACGAACTCCTGGAGCGAGGAACCAGAAGGAATCGGTCCAGCCGTCACCATCAGAGTCATCGAGGTATCGAGAGATATTCCAAGCAATTGATCCGTCAGGCTGGTTGGCGTCATCAGGAATGAGCACTGTCCCTTGACCGTTCGGGTTGGCGACCTGTCGAAGTCCAACAAAGCGGTCGATGGGGCGCTCGCCAGGTTCGTTCTTGAAGCCATCGGCATCAAGGTCGTTCAGGTCAAAGAGGTTGGCTGGAGGGGAGAAGTACAGGCCCCGATCAAACGCTGTGAACGGTGAAGACCAGCGGGCCCATTGCTCTTCGTACTGGATGCGGTTGAAATTGCCAAGCACTATGGCGGCGGCACCGGTATTGCCAATGCTGTAGCCGGGAAGATTATTCCCGCCGCTAAAGAGAACTCGGTAGTCGAGTGAGTCGATCCACTGTTCGACGGGAACAGAAAGATCATCAATCAAGTTCGGCAGCGGTGGCCCGCCGGCTTGCAGTTCTTTGGTGCCGAAGACGTCTGAAATGTCGAAGACAACGCGCCATCCGTTTTCTGGAGTCGAGATGTTCGTCAAGTGTCGCCACTGGAGGAAAGAGTCGAGCAGACCGTCGTTGTTCTGGTCCACGGCCATGGGCTCAAGATCCCGCAGCCATCGGGTGTCGCCGAACCCTGGGCCGTAAACGGGGTTGCCCTCAGAGAAAAGTCGCTGGGTGGTGGCGGCATATTCGCTCTTGAAGGTGGAAGGTGATCCGTCCCCAAAAATAAGAGTGTTGCCCGTATCAAGGCCGATTACGCCGTACGGACTGGATGGGCTCCATGGATATTGGAGCCCGTCGGGCCAGTTTGTGAAAGGAACAACCTCGAAAGGGGCGAAGTTCCCTGGGAACCAAGGGTCAACCCCGTAACGTTGGTCGAGGTCAAACCCTGCAAAGCGATCGGCCAAAGCGCTGTCCCGAACGGCTCGGGCAGGATCAAGGCGGATTCGGTTTGAACTGGTCGCGGCAGGGACGCCGGGAAAATTGGCTTCAAACTGAAACTGGTCAGCGAGTGGAAATGTTGATGAAAGCGAGAAGGCGAAGTTCAACCCGTCAGCATCATCTTCGAGGGTTTCGCCTGGGAGAGGATTCACCAGTCCTTGCACGCCAGCGTTGTCGTATCGAGCATCAACGGGGCGCACAAACAGAGCGTTCGCAACCAATTGGGCAATGTCTTCACCCACGCCATCGACACTGTCTTGGCGCTCAGCTTCCTTCCGCACCGCGGCGGCGGTAGCGCGACCGGTCTGGGTGCGAGAGACGAAGGTGGTGGCAATAATCACCAACAGAACCAACACCGAGGCGGCCAACACAAGGGCGTTGCCCCGGCGTGAAGTTTGAGCTGGAGTGGAGGGAATAGACATGCTCACTCTTTCGGTAAATCAATAACAAATTGAGCTTGGCGGCCACCGGTCAAACGGCCGGCTCGATCATGGACGCGGATGCTGACGCGAATCGCGCTCGGCCAAGGGGTGGCATCACCCACGTATTCGTAATCACCAGGAACGCCTTCAGCGACCTCGGTGCGATTGAAGCCAAACGTGGATTCATAGATGGCCGTGGCGCCAGAGAAGTTCTGGCTTCCGGGATCTGGGAACCGTTCAACATTGCCCACCAAGGGCAGGGTGTCGGCAAATTCTGGCTCCCAGTTCCAGAACCATGAATCCTCATTGTCTGGCGTGGTGTACTGCTGAAGCGCAAGTCCGCCGAATTCTCCCGCTGCATTCATGAAGGGGAACCAAGGCGTGCGGCCACTGTGGCGGAAGCCAACCTCGAACGGGTCAAGGAAACCGTCGTCGTTCGCGTCGTCAGGTTGACCATCGCCATCAAGGTCGATTTGGCCAGCGCCCGAGGGCCAGGTCCACTCGATGCGGACATCAGAGCAGGCTCCGGAGATCACGTGCCGTGTGGGTGGCAGGGAGAAGCGTCCCATGTTTGAAGTGGCACGCTCGGCGTGCGGATAGAAGAGGCCGTACCGTTGCAGAAACCCGCTCGCCGCATTCCAGTGCTGCTGGCGATTGTCTGGAGACCCGTCAACATCACCACCGTCGAAGAAGTCGGCGAATTCGGAAATCCCCCGACGCATGTCGTCAATCTCCATAGAGCTGCTGTCCACTCGTCCGGTGATGACTGAGGCATTGGTCGCCGGAGAGAAACCACCGAACCCGGCGGGATCAAATCCACGGAGGAAAATCGAAGGACTCTGGATCACACCACCGGAGTAGGGATTGCTGTTGCCGTTGTAGCCCCCACCGCCTCTGAGATAGAAGTACGGATCGGCCGCATTTTGAGTAGGGTCCGCGCTGGTGAACCCATAATCGTCGTCCGCCATAAACACGGCCTGCCGGCACAGCAGCCACTGCTCAGCTGGGAACGCTGGGAGCGGGACCGAGAAGTTCGCGGGTGCGTTGGTGAAGCCCGTTTGGGGCAAACCCATGTTCTGCCGGATCATGGGACGATTCCCACCCAGCAGGCCGCGATCCATCCAGGGGCCAATGGGCCCGAGCTGTCCGCCCTGATTGGGAGAGACGTCGTAGACGGTGGCGAGACCAGAACCGTCGGGCTGTCTTCGAACCGGACCCAGTTGGTAGCCGTGCCCAAAGTAAATGCGTGAAATGGGGCCTTCACCCTGCTTGTTTCCGCCTTCGCCGTACAGATAGTTCTGGGTGCCTTCAAAGCCGTACTTGAAGAAGACCATGTGGTCGGCACGCAAGATGGCATCTGGAGGCAGGCTCGGGTCGAGATAGCCGCCCGCAGGATTGGTGGCGAGCCGGCAGTCGTTCCGAACACTGACGCAGCGGATGGCCAAGAAGCCTTCCTTGCTGATCGCGGCCATGTCTTGGCGGAGCTGTCGTTCGATGGCGTTGAGGTCCGACTGGTTGTCGTTGAGCGCTTCGCCAATGCCGGCGACTTCTGTCGTGGCAGAAAAGATTCGGCCCGCGGCGAGCAGCACCGCCAGGAGGACGAGAATGGCGACCAGCAGTTCAATAAGGGTGAAGGCTCGCTTCATGGTCAGAGCTCCCGAACCGTGACGTACACCGGCTCAATGCGACGACCAGAGCGGTCGGTCACCGGGACAAACCAAATGCGATCCACCGTGTGGTACCAGTAGCGCATCTGTTCGTCGGAGGGATTCAGTGGCCCAATGGATTCAGGCGCAACGGTGGGCAAAGCAGGACGGGCGGGATCCGTGGGATCGCCAAGCCGAGGGAAGTTTGGATCGTCATTCCAGAAGGCCGGCGCGTATGGGGCAGTTCGTCGCACCGCCGGGACGGGCTCAAACAACTCGACCACAAGTTCATTGGCCGTGTTCCGGCCTCGAATGACCCGGTGCACATTGCCGTGTTCGTCGAGGATCCACTGGCCACCCGCTTGCCACTGGCGATCAAGATAGGAATCACCCGATCCGGTGGTGTCAAAGGGGGATGGCGTACCCGCCGCAATTTGGATCACGCGTTGGCCTGGCACCCACGGCTCATCCAAATGAACGGCATGAGGTCGCTGGGGAGACCCGGTGACGGTGCTTCCCCCTCCGGCCGAAAGAATGTCGGTCGGACGATCGACGAGACGCTTGCCATCGGGCTCGGTGGCTCGGTACACAAAGATGGCAACCTGTACGGTTCCATTGCTCCTTTGGAACGCACAGTCCCAGTAATACTCAGGTGTATCGGAATCTTGGGGCCACGATCGATCTTCACGTGAGAGGAAGTAGTGCAGGTCAATGTTTGCTGCTGGGTCCTGATTGTTGACTTGGTAATCAAAGACGCCAGGAGGGACGCCGTCAAAGGGTGAAGAATTCTCGAATCTTGGGAAAACGGCCGGGTTGGCGAGCAGGTTGACCGATCCAATCACTGAAGCAGTGACGCCGGTGAAGTTTCTTCCAAAGCCGTCAGTGGCCCCTTCGGTCCAAAACGTATCGAAGGATGGAAGACCAATCGGGCCGACAAACGGATGCACCGCGCCACGACGCAGGCTCGGTGGGATCAATGGAGATGGGTTGCCGGAGGCATCCCCGTACCACCATGAAGGGCGAGTCCACTCAAAATCTCCTGTGGGCAAGTACTGGAAGAAGTTCAAGACACTTGCTCGCAGTTCGTCTGGTGCGGTGGTGTCACGAAGTTGATCATCACCGCCGAAGTCAGACGGGCTGAGACGTGACCGCAGCGTGGCCAAGGCACTGTCGGCGACAACTGGCCCATACGCATCATTCTTGGCGTTCTGTTGCTGCTTGATCCCTGCCGGGAGCAGCGACGCGATCGCAATCACCCCAATGCCCAGAATAAAAATACTCATGAGCACTTCAATTAGCGAGAACGCACGATTTTGGCGAGGGGTATTGATCATTTCATCACCACCCCGCTGAAGCGATTGAGATGCAAAATCTTGCCTTCACGCTGAACATAGGAAGGGTTGGCTCCCGCACCAATGAGGACACCGTTTTCGAAGTCTTGCCCGGGGAACAGTTGAGCTCGAGCGGCGGCCTGGTCAAAGATGGCCAAGAAAGACGACACGGAAGCGAATGGCTCATCGTCAAAGCGTGCTTGGCGGTAGAAGTCACCGGTGCTTCCGGGAATGGAATATTCACCAGATGCATTCGCCGCGCGATTTTGACCGTCGGTTCGAACCACGCGGTCGTCGTTCCAATCAATCCACGGTCCAAGAGCCGGCGAATTCGGGTTGTCTTCCAAAGACGCTCCGGTGCCATCGAACATGATTGCAGGGACTTCCCCTTGATAGTCGAGTGGCTGGACCGAGAAGTCGGTGGGGGAAACCCAACTGTCGTCACCGAAGTTGTCACCAAAGCTGAAGTAGCTGGGGACGGCGACTGACATGCCGGCGGGGAGACGTTCAGTCTTCAGATCAGGGATCGGGACCCAACGGTCAACGGGGTAGCGGCTGCTGCTGGACGTTTGAAAGACCACGGTTTCACCGGTCCATCGCAAGAGCACCACTTCAACCCCAAACTGATCCTCGGGAGAGCGGTCCGCCTCGTTGGTCACCCCGTCACCGTTGCGATCACGAAGGCCAATCACTACGGGGCGGAAGGCCGCCATGACAGGCTCACCACGACGGATGGCTTCTGACCTGGCCCGTTCCAGAAGTGCGGTCGTGGTGTTCACGGCCGTGCTGAACCTGAGTGATCCACGGAGGGAACGCGTCGAGGCCAGAGCAATCACGCTCAGCAGGACAATGATCCCAATGGCGACCAGCAACTCAATCAAGGTGAATCCGCGGCGTTTCATTCGGTGACCTCGGTGCTGTAAACGTTGTCCAGCGCCTGCAAGAAGCAGTTGTAGGGACCAGACGCCTCAGGGGTTGGGGGGAGGCCCGAGGTAGGGTCAACGCGGCGTCCGAATTTCAAGTCGGGTCCAGCGGAAACCAACACGATGGAAGCATCGGGATTGTCGCGTCCGATGTACAAACGCTCGATGCGCCGGGCTACCGTCTTGTCAGGGTCGGGCTGAAGTGACTCGGTCAAATCGCTTTGGCTGGTGGGTGGATACGCGAGTGCCTGGAGCTGACCCGACGCGTCAAGGAGTGCGCTTGGCCCCGGATGAACAGCACGAATGGCGGTGCCCCAAGAATCCAGAAGCACCAACGCATTGGCCCCGGTGTACGGGCTGGTGGTGGGCTCGTAGGGTGAGGCAAGCATGGCGTTGAATGCGTTTTGAGAGGCGAAGACGCGTGGGTCAGGATCGCACGTGTACTCAAGCGGCGTGTCGGGCACCCAGACCGGGCGGTTGCCATTGGTCAACCGAACATTGCCGATCAAGGACGGGTCAATCCGCCCCAGAATGTCAGCAGATGGCTGGTGCCGAAGGAGCACCCGGCTGATCTCGGCCGTGGTCAGGCAGTGGCTTTCGCCACGACGCATGTCAAAAGCGCGTCCGCTCGGATTGGGGGCAACGTCGTAGACCCCAGACATGCTCAGGCGGCGGCCGGTGCTGGACTCGTACTCTTGGATGGCCAGCGTGAACAGTTCCATCCCGGTCTTGGTCTTTCGCTCCTCAGCGCGAGCAATCACGGATGAGACACTTGATGTCACCAAGGCGACCAAGATCAACACGATCCCAACCACGACGACCAATTCAATAAGGGTGAGTCCACGTTTCATCGACCAAACTCCACAATGTTGTCGTTGTTGAGCGGGTGAGACCTCAACCAAGGGTTGTACGCGCCGTCGGCTCCACTGCTGAAGATGGCGTACGAAGCGGTCCGGGCCGCGATCGAGGCGGAGAAATCGCCCCGAAGATCTTGCACATGAGAATTGAAGACATCGGCCGAGATGTTGCCGTCGAACTCTGACTCGGAACCAAATGCTGAGGGCCGCAGTCGAATGATGTCAGCCAGTGAAGGACGCATCTGCGGAATCGGAGGCGTCGCACCATTGACCCCTGTGCTCTTCCTCTGATCCACACTGGAGGGGTCCCCCGGCGCGTAAGGGTTGCAGAAGTATTCAATCGGACGATCGAAGGGGTCGAGCAGCACGAGAGCGGCATCTGGGTTCAGCCAGTCCTGGCTGTTTTCATCAATCACACGCACGGGATCTTGCCCAATGTCTTCAGCCTGGGCCTCATTGGTTGGCGCTGCGGGCCAAGTGTTTGCCGGCAGGACCTTGCCGAGCCTGATGTCACCCTCGATCCCGAGGTAGGGGCCGTAGACACGACCTGGATCGCGGAGGCGCATTTGAGAAGGGTTCGCAGAAGGGTCTTCATAGAGCCCAAAAGCCCGGTCTTCGAACAAGCCGGTACCGAAGATGGTGCTGCCCCAAGCGCCATCAAGCCCTGGTGAACGAATGCCAAGAGCAGGACGCTCGCCCAGTGAGTTGGTATCGATATCGGTAGTCCCGTACCCGTCGGCTTCCCGACCACCGACCCCGAGCAGGAACTCTGGGATGGTGGTCATTGAATACCAGCGCTGCATGTCGACCGCGTAGTCCGACAAGGGGAAAGGGTTGTTGCCCACGATGGGTACTGGGGCCGCCACCACATCACGCCATGCAGGACCTTGCCGCCCGGACGAATTCCCGTTCAAGACGACCGGGTGATAGCCGTGGTCGGATTTGAACGCATCGAGACCGATGGAGACGGCCCGCATGATGGACCGAGTCTTGACCGCGCGCGACCGGTCGGTCGCGCCGCGAAGGCTCGCCAAGAGCAGCCCCGCAATGACCGCCACGATAGCGATCACCACGAGCAGCTCAAGCACGGTGAAGCCGCGGAGGCCGCGAGAACGAGATCTCCGCATATCAACCACCTTGCGAGACCGACTCGATCATCTTGACCAACGGCAGGAACAGTGCCAAAACGATGGTCCCGATCACGCCGCCGAGGAACACCACCAGGAGCGGCTCGATCAAGCGGGTCAGGCCTTGGACAGCCACGTCGACTTCTTCGTCGTAGTTGTCCGCCACCTTCATGAGCATGACGTCAAGGTCACCGGTTTCTTCGCCGACCTCAATCATGTTGACCACCAGCTCGTCAACCACTTTCGCCTTACGCAGAGGCTCAGCAAATGACTCACCTTCTCGGATCGAGTCGTGCACTTTGCCGAGCGCATCTTCAAAGACGCTGTTGCCACTGGTTTCCTTGGTGATGGTGATCGCCTCAAGGATCGGAACACCTGCTGCAATCAGCGTGCCCAAAGTCCGAGTGAACCGGGCCACGGCAGTCTTGCGCAGCAAGCCGCCAACTGGAGGAGAGATCAGCAGGAGGCGGTCGGTGATCTTCCGTCCGATTTCAATCTTTCGAACGATTTTCCAGAGCACGAAAATGATGAAGGGACTGACCACAATCCAGGCCGCACCCGGAATCTGCTGATCGGGCGTGGCTGATCCGGCAACCCAAGCCGAGGCTTCGGTCAAGAAGATGGTCAAGCCGGGCAGCTCCACTTCAAAGTCATTGAAGATCTCAATGAATTTGGGGATCACGAAGTACATGATGCCGGTCACGATGAGAACGGCAATGATGATCACCACCACTGGGTAGATCATGGCGCCAATCACCCGTCGCTTCAGGGCTTGGGCCTTCTCCATGAAGACGGCCAAACGTTGCAAAATGACGTCGAGCACACCACCGACTTCACCCGCGGCGATCATCTTGGAGTAGAGACGATCGAACGTGCCAGGGTGGCGAGCCATGGAGTCTGCCAGGGTTGAACCTGCAGCCACATCATCAGCCACCGAGCCCAAGACATACTTCATCATGCCCCCCCGCTGCTGAGATTCGAGAATCTGCACCGAGCGAAGCAAGGGGAGGCCGGCATCTTGCAGCGTGGAAAGCTGGCGCGTAAACAGCGTCAGCTTTTTCTGAGAGACGCCCCCCAAAGAAAGCGGCTTCTTGCGTTTGGTTTCAGCAGCGCCGGCATCAGGGACGCCCTTCTTTCCCCGCTTGCGAGCCTTGTCAGGAACGACAGATTGAGGAAAGAGGCCCTGGGCCCGGAGCATGGCGCCGGCGTCATCAAGGTTCTCAGCGTCGAGCGTCCCCTTGGTTGCTTTTCCATCGGCGGTTACGGCTTGGTATTTGAACGTAGGCACGGTGCCTCCTGGTTCTGAGCGGAGCAAAGGACTCCAATTGGTTTATTCGTCGGTGATCGTCTCGCGGACAACTTCATCAATCGTGGTTTGGCCTTCGTAAATTGCCAGCAGGCCTGATTCACGGAGCGTTCGCATGCCGCGACGACGCGCGGCATCACGAATGACCGTGGTGGACACCTGTTGCATGACCAATTCACGAATCTTGTCGTCCATGACCAGAATCTCAAACAGAGCCATCCGCCCCTTGAAGCCAGTGTTGTTGCATTTGTCGCAGCCGGTACCCCGGAAGAAAGTGCGTCCTTCAACGTCACTGGTTCTCAAGTCGAGCTCCATCAACTCTTCTTCAGACGGTTCGTACGCCTGCTTGCAACCAACACAGATGCGGCGAACCAGCCGCTGGGCGACGATCGCTTCAATGGTGGCGGTCAGCAAGAAGGGCTCCATGCCCAAGTCGGTCAAACGAAGAACGGTGCTGGGAGCGTCATTGGTGTGCACCGTCGTGAAGACCAAGTGTCCCGTCAGCGAAGCCTGAACTGCAATTTGAGCGGTTTCAAGGTCGCGAATCTCACCAACCAGGATGATGTCCGGATCCTGTCGAAGGAAGGACCGCAGTAACTTGGCGAACGTGAGTTCCTGATCAGGATTGATCTGGCACTGGATGAGACCATCAATGTCATATTCAACGGGATCCTCAGCCGTCAAAATTTTGGTCTCAGGGTCATTGAGCTCGTTGAGGCAGGAGTACAGCGTGGTGGTCTTGCCTGAACCAGTAGGTCCCGTCACGACCACAATGCCATTGGGGCGTTTGATCAGGTCGCGAACCGTCTCAAGGTCATCAGGGCGAAGACCGACGTTGTCCAGACTCAGCTGAACATTGCCTCGGTCCAGGACCCGCATCACGACCGATTCTCCAAACATTGTGGGAAGAACTGCGACACGAAGATCAACAGGGTTGCCTCCCAAGGTGAGCTCAATACGGCCGTCTTGAGGAAGCCGTCGCTCGGCAATGTCCAAATTCGACATGACCTTGACGCGAGAAACGATGGGCATTGCCAGGTGGGGTGGCGGTGGGCTCATCTCGTAGAGCACACCGTCAATCCGATATCGCATTTTGAACTCGTCTTCAAAAGGCTCCAAGTGGATGTCGGAAGCCTTGTCTCGAATCGCCTGCATCAACACCATGTTGATCAGACGGACGACCGCGCTGCTCCCCGCCGCTTGGACGAGGTCCTCAAGATCGACAGAGTCGCCGCGGCCTTCGAGGGCAGAAAGTTCCTCACTCCCAAAGTCAATGTTGCTGGTGCCAGCCGACTGGTTGGCATAGTGCTTCGCAATCACTTGATCGATGGCTTCAGCGTCGGCGATCACCGCAACCGCGTCGAAATTCAGAAGCAAGCGAAGGTTGTCAATGGCTTGGAAGTTGTCCGGCGATTTCAGTGCGACAACGAGCCGGTTGGACCCTGCGTCAAAAGACACTGGGGCAATTTGGTACGAGGTGGCGGTTTCAGCGGGAAGAGCATCGATGGCTTCCGCGGGAATCGCATCCGGATCAAGTTCGACGAGCTGCATGCCGGCTTGCCCGGCCAGCGCGTAAGCGATGTGGTGATCGGTGACGAAACCGAGTTCGCGAAGAACTTCACCAACCTTGACTTTCTGTCCGGACTCGGCCCGCTCCTTTTGGACGGCAAGGGCTTTGGAGACCTGCTCCCGTTTGACCAGTTGCATCTTGACGAAGATCCGGCCGATGCGGCGGCCTTTCATCTCGCTGGGAGGAATCGCCTTAAATGAAGTCTCAGATTCGGGCATACCCACAGGATACCCCAAGACGGCGGCACAACCGCTCGGCACGGCGAGCCTGCAGCACTAAGACAGGTGGCAGTGGGTATGTGCGGCCTTATGAGAAGGGCAACGGGTGCCTCGGCAGGCGATTGAACCGGTCAGACGGGGGTCAATCCTCAAGATCGTCATCGTCCCATTCAATACGGCCGACCGCGCCGCCCTCACTGTGGATCTTGGCGGAAAGAGCGCCGGGATCTTTGCTCTTGTCGATCATTTCTTCAGCGCTGATCATGCCGCGTTGGTAGAAGCTCCAGAGGTGATCGTCCAAGAGTTGCATGCCGAACTTCTTCCCGGTCTGAATGGCCGAATCGATCCGGAAGGTCTTGTTCTTACGGATAAGGTTCGCAATGGCGGGAGTCACAACCAGGAACTCATACGCCGCCACCCGGCCCGGCTTGTCAGAACGCCGCAAGAGGGCTTGGGAAAGCACGGCAATGAGCGACACCGAGAGCTGCACCCGCACCTGAGCCTGCTGGTTCGTCGGGAAAGCGTCAATGACCCGGCTAATCGTGCCAGCTGCACCGGTGGTGTGGAGCGTGGCAAAGACCAAGTGGCCGGTTTCTGCCGCCCGAATCGCAGCTTCAATGGTCTCAAGGTCCCGCATTTCACCGACCAGGATGCAGTCGGGGTCTGAACGCAGCACACGGCGAAGGGCTTCCGAGAAGCTTGGGACATCTGCCCCAACCTCGCGTTGGTTGACGACCGACTTCTTGTGGTAGTGGTAGTACTCGATGGGGTCTTCGGCGGTCACGATGTGACGCTCGTAGTTCATGTTGATGAAGTCGAGCATGGTCGCCAGGGTGGTGGTTTTCCCCGACCCCGTGGGGCCAGTAACGATAAAGAGGCCTCGGGGACGCCGGATGAGATCTTTGCAGATGTCGGGGAGGCCAATTTGGTCAAACGTCAGCAGGCGGTTGGGAATCAAACGAAGCACCAACGTGAGGTCCCCCCGCTGGCGGAAGACCGAAACCCGGAAACGGGCCTTGTCGCCGTACGCGAAGCCGAAGTCAGTGCCACCCTCTTCTTGAATTTCCTGCTGGTTTCGTTCTGGCGTGATTTGCTTCATCAAGGCCACGGTGTCATCAGCATCGAGAACCTTGGTGTCAAGATTCTTGAGGCCGCCATGGAGACGGAGAGTCGGCTTTCGGCCCACCGAAAGGTGAAGGTCGGAAGCATCGAGTTTGATCACAGTGTCAAGCAGACGGTCGATCTGGATGGTGGACATAAGTGGCTTTCAGTGAAATGACAAAGATGGTGCTGGTGTTAAATGTCGACGTTTCCTGAAGTCAGGAACTCGGCCTGGGCAAATCGGGCGACTTCAGCAGGCGTGGTTGACCCTGCGAGGGTCTTCAGGCGGCCGTCGTCGACAAGGGTT
The DNA here is from genome assembly GCA_963978155.1 of uncultured Phycisphaera sp. Classification (GTDB taxonomy): domain Bacteria; phylum Planctomycetota; class Phycisphaerae; order Phycisphaerales; family SM1A02; genus UBA8653. The sequence goes on from CAXBRK010000024.1 coordinate 18,036, forward strand.
CTCATGCCGGTGCGAATGGCAACGGCGCGAATTTCTTCCGCGGGAGCACGCTGGAACGCAAGGTCTCGTACTTCGCTGTTCATCTTCATGAACTCGAAGATGGCACGCCGGCCTTTGAATCCAATGTTCTCGCACTTGGGGCAACCAACGGGGCCCATGATCTGATCCACTTCGGGCGAGTCGGGATCGATGCCAATGAGCTGCAGCTCCTTCGGATCGTGCTCTTGCATGGGCGCCTTGCACTGTTTGCAGAGAACCCGCACCAATCGCTGGGCCATGATTGCCTGAATCGAACTGGCGACCAAGAAAGGTTTGACGCCCATATCGATCAATCGGGTGATGGCACTCGGAGCGTCATTGGTGTGCAGGGTTGAGAAGACCAAGTGGCCGGTGAGTGCGGCCTGGATCGCGATTTCAGCGACTTCACGGTCTCGAATCTCACCAACCAGAATGACATTCGGCGCCTGACGAAGCATGGATCGCAGGATGGAGGCAAAGGTGAAGCCGATGCTCTCTCGGACCTGGCACTGGTTGATGCCTTTGAAGTTGTATTCCACCGGGTCTTCAGCGGTAATGATCTTCTTGTCGGGCCGGTTGAGTTCGTCAAGTGCGGTGTACAGGGTGGTGGTTTTGCCAGACCCCGTTGGTCCGGTGACCAAGAAGATGCCATTGGGGCGACGGATCACCCGGTTGAAGATGTCGAGGTGATCGGGCTCAAAACCAAGGTTGGCCAGACCGATCTGGACCGAGTCGGGCCGCAGAATCCGAAGGACGATGGACTCACCGTGGTACGCCGGGCAAGAAGAGACCCGGAAGTCAATCTGGGACTCGTCCACCTTGAGTTTGATGCGGCCATCTTGCGGAATGCGTTTCTCGGCAATATTGATGCCGGCCATCAATTTGAGACGGGCAAGCACGGCAGCCTGCATCCTCTTGGGAAGGTTGTCCCGGACCGTACAGACACCGTCAATGCGATAGCGGAGCACAACGCGGTCGGGCATCGGCTCGATGTGAATATCGGAAGCGCGGTTGCGGACCGCTTCTTCGATGATTCGGTTCACCAGTGTGACCATGCGGGAGTCTTCTCCCGCATCCACATCAATGGACTTGTCGACCGATCGGTCAACGGATGAGTCAACCGAGGCATCGATGGAGTCTGTGACAAAGCTCTGCCCATCAAAGTTGCGGCCTCCCCCGCCTTCATTGCCATCGAGCGCCGCATCGATGGCGGAGGGCGAGGCAACTTCGATCACCAGCTCTCGATTGAGCCGGAAGCGAAGCATGTCCAACGCATCCAGTGCCATGGGATCACCAATGGCAAGGTGCAAGCGACCGCCATCTTCGCCCAAAGGGACAATTTTGAACCGTTTCCTCAAGTCGTCGGGGACGAGGTTCAGGTCGACCCTTTGGGCCGCAGATCTGTCGTTGAGGTCGACAAACGGCAGGCCAGTTTGCTCGGCCAGGGCCTTGGCAATCGCAGTGTCGTCGCAGCTGCCGGCCTCAATCAGGGCGTCGCCCAGACGCTTGCGGGCCGCCGCCGCGGATTTCAGGCCTTCTTCAAGAGCAGCCGGCGTCAAAGCACCGTGCTGGACGAGAATTTCACCAAGTTTGAGGCGCTTGCGTGCCATGAGACTCCTTCATCGGCTGAGAGCCAGTTGCAGAATGATGAGTATGATCAATGGACCCCGTTCCGTCCATCTCAAGTGACAATTCCGCCCCGAAAAGTGGATCATGCCCTCTCCAAAGTCTCACGAGCCCCGAATTCTGATCACGGCTGGGCCGACTTTGGAGCACCTGGACCCCGTTCGGGGCATCTTGAACCGTTCCAGTGGCAAAATGGGCCTCGCCTTGGCCAGAGCATGTGGCGAGAGAGGCCTTCCCGTGCAGGTATTGCTGGGGCCGGTCGAATTGGCCGTTCATGATGAATTCACCAGGCATGCGGATGTCGTCTCGTATCAAACGAGCGAGGAACTTCAGCATCTCTTGAACGACTTTTGGCCCCAACATGATGTCCTGTTCATGGCCGCAGCCGTTTCAGATCTCAGGCCAGCTGAAACGTCCCCGTCCAAGCTGCCCCGGGCCCCCATTTCGATCCAGTTCGAGCCGGTCCCCGATTTGCTCGCGGACCTCGCGGATCGGTGGCCATCCCACGGCATTCGCATTGGCTTTGCTCTGGAGCACCAAGATCAACTCCTCGATCGAGCACGAAGAAAGCTTGACACAAAAAATTGTCACGCCATCGCCGCAAATCCTCTCGACACCGTTGGTTCAGAAATCGTCTCAGGCACATGGATCACTCCGGAAGGGCACGTCACCCTTGCCGAACAGACCAAGTCCGAATACGCGATTGAACTGCTGGATCGATCGCTTCAGTTGTGGTCTTGCACCTCTGGGTGAACGGTCCCAAGAACTCTCCGGACGATCTTCACCCCCTCGATCGCCTCCACCTCGACGGTGACCGACTCACCCGTGCGGGCCGCAAGATCTCTGGCCATCTTCGCAAGGCGGCGTTGTTTGACTCGGCCCACGGAGTTCAACGCCAACTCGATGGTGGAGCGGGACCTGACTTCAACCAGGCAAAGATTGCCTGAGGCACGACGTTCAACCCGGTCGGCTTCAAATCTGCCAATGCGGACGCGGCAGCCGACCGTTCGTCGACAACGAATCACACTCCAGAGCCAAGCCAGAAACTCGGCTCGAATGCCGCGGTGAAAGGACGATGAACTCAGGGAAGAGATGCGACGCAACCGCCTGCGGATACTGAACCGTTCTCCGGTTCGGGCTATGACCCAACCTCATCGGCCGCCGCAGGAAGATGCCGGTTGTAGACCACGTCAAGCAGTCGACGCAGCATCTCGTTTGGTGGAGGTGAAAGGTCTCCGTTGTTGATCAAAGCCCGACGGTTGGCCAACAGGGCACGCCGCTGCTGTTCCGTTTGCAAGAGGTTGCGAAGCCGGTCCTGAACTTCGGGATCCCACAAGTCGGCTGGTTCTTCACGGTCGAAAGTGCGGAGGACCACCAGCCATGGCCTTCCGTTCACGGAAATCACCGGAGTCACTGGATCTTCAACGGTGAGGGCACGGACTGCCGACTGAAGTTCAGGGACACCGAATGTCACTTCGGGCAGGCCGCCATCTTCAAAGTTGTAACTCAGCCACAGGCCGCCGCTCCGGGGGCTTGCATACTGAAGACCAAGAGACTCAAGGGTGGCGGGGTCATCGCCGGGGCTCCACGTAGAGAGCGCCTGCTGCAAGGGCTCGACACCATCTTCAGAATCAAGTTCAAAGCGGGCAAGGGTGAAGCTGCCCTGGTCGAAGCTTTCGACCTGTCTGGCGTAAAGGCGTTCGATGTCCTTCCAGGTGACATCACCGGCCGCGGCCGCCTGCGTCAACTGGTACTTCCGGACCTCTTCTTGAATCAGAAGGTCTTTGGCAAGTTGTGCTGGCGTGACGCCCTTTTCTCCGCGGAGAGTCCTCCGAAATTCGGCATCTGACATGCCAGAATTTCTCGACAAGAGTGTCGCCACGGCCTGCACTTGATCGTTGAACTGACCACTTTTCTCCGGATCTCTCTGCAAAGCGGCTTCTTCGATGAGCAACCGGTTCAGGATTTCTCCTTCCAGACGCTGTTGGACACGCTGTCGAGCTTCGGTCCGGAACTGGGCCACATCACTTTGGGCAGCGACCGCGGACAGCTCGTCCTGCATGGGGTCCAAGATGTCGTGGGCATACATGGGTCGGCCGGCCACATGCCCAACCAAGCAGTCAATGGTTTGGCCCTCGTCATTGCCCGCGAGTAATGCGGACTCAAGATCGCCGGACTCAGCGGTGAGCCGAAGGCGGTAGTCGTCGAGCACGAGAGATTGCTGCTCAGTTTGACAAGCCGGAATGAGCCCGCCAAGCGCAAACATGAGGAGTTGGACGATCCGCAATGGAATCGGACCAAGCGAGATTCTGGGCATCGGGGAACGTGCTCTAGACCTATACTTCACGGTGGAAAGGGTACCCCACCACCATGACTGAGACCGATCCGTCGAACCATTTCTCCGCCGATGAAGATTGGAAGTCCGAGGCTGAGGCCGAGCGGGCTCGCCTCGCCGAAGCGGACGCCCAGGCGGCCGCCTCCGAGCAGCCCCCGATCCCTGAGGCCACGTTCGAGTACTTCGTCATTGCTCTCGCCTCGCAAGCCATGATGGCCATGGCCATGCGGCCCGACCCCTCCGGGCAGGTCTACATCGACTTGAACGCGGTTGATCTCAAAATGGCCGAGCACCACATTGATTTGCTGGCCGTCCTCGATGAGAAGACCAAGGGAAATCTCACCGAAGAAGAGTCCAAAATGCTCACTGAAACCGTCGACGGACTCCGCACCCAGTACGTCCAAATCAAAACCCAAGTCCAAGAACACTTGGCCAAGCATGGCGGAGGGCTGACCCCCGATGCTCAATCAGGCTCCCCCGCCACCCCGGGTGATGACTCCGCGTCTGGTGGATCCGGGCTCATCATCCCCTGACCGCATATTCGTTGTTCGGAACCATTCCTCACTGAAGTCCTCGCAAAGAACGCCCATGTCCATCATTGATCGCCATTACCACTTGCTCCGCCGCCTGCACAGTCTCTCGGGCGTGTTCCCGGTGGGCTTGTTTTTGCTTCCGCACTTGACCACCAACTCCTCCATTGTCTGGGGAAGGCTGCTTGGGAAGTCTGAGTACGGCGATGCCGGCGTCGAGACTTTCCAGCATGAAGTGGACTTCATCCATTCCCTTCCAGCGCTTGAGATCATCGAATGGACGGTGCTCTTTGGCCCCATCGCTTTCCACGCGATCCTTGGTGTGATCTTTGCCCGCTCCGGAAAAGTCAATGTTGACCGGTACGGCTGGAATGGCTCTTGGCGGTACGCCCTTCAGCGCATGACGGGCTATCTCGCGGTTGCCTTCATCTTCTTACACATCACCTCACTGCGATTCGGCTGGACGTATCTCGGGCTGATGCCAAAGTTCGACACGCATCACGCTGCAAGCTCTTTGGCAATCCACTTCCAACAGGGTGAAACCGGCCTGCTCCTCGCCGCCTTCTATCTGGTGTGCGTTCTTGCCATCGTCTTCCACTTTGCCAATGGCTTGTGGTCGGCCGCAATCACTTGGGGGCTCACCGTCAGCCGTGCTTCGCAAGCTCGGTGGGGATATGCCTGTGCCGCCCTCGGCATGGGGCTCTCGACCATGGCCGTGGCTGCTATTGCGGGCTACAGCACTCTTGATGTGGAAGCGGCCCAGAAGATTGAAGACAAAATGAATCAAGCTTCAGAATCCGTCTCGATTCTTCCTGCAGATCCCCCATTGAAAGGTGCCTCCTCATGAGTGGTCCCCGAGTCATTGTTGTTGGCGGTGGATTGGCCGGTCTGGCCGCAACCACCCGCATCGTGGAATCAGGTCTGCAGGTCGATCTGTTCTCGCTGGTGCCGGTCAAGCGATCTCACAGCGTGTGCGCGCAGGGAGGCATCAACGCGTGCAACGAAGTGGCCCGGCAACAGGGGTACTCGGAAGACCAACACTGCGATGAAACCCTCTACGGGGGCGACTTCCTGGCCCACCAAGCGCCAGTGCGCACGATGACGCACTGGGCACCAAAGATCATTGACCTCCTGGACCGGATGGGCGTTCCTTTCA
>CAXBRK010000025.1:0-23406 GCA_963978155.1 uncultured Phycisphaera sp.
GGCTTCGGCGGCGGCGATTACGGCGACATGCCTCCGCAAGATCGTGGCCGACGTGAAAAGGGCGATCGTCGTCACGACAAGGACGACTACGAAGATTGATGCGTTAGGGGGACTGGACCTGTTGTTCCAGTGCTTCCCGCATCACCCGAGCAAACCCCTCGTATGCCTTCTCGGTGAGGTGAAGTTGGTCGGGTAAGAACATGTCTTGACGGGTGGACCCGTCGTCAGCTTCAAGCACTTGATTGAGGTTGACAAAGGTCCGCCCGTCTTGCGTTTCGCAGTATGACGCCACCAGTTGATTCGCCTTATCCACGACGGCCCAGCGTTCCTTCTTTTCGGGTGATCGATTGATCGCCCCAAAGAAGATGTCGGTGTCCGGCAATCGATCGCGTGTAAGTTCAGAGAAGAGGCGAAAACGCTCGGCAATACCGGCCGCGTCTTCCCCGGCATTCACGTCGTTGCTGCCGCAGTAATACAAGATGGTGCTGGGCTGCAGGGGAAAAAGAGTTTCGTTGGCGTAGTGCAATGCTTCCCAACTTCGAGCGCCGCCGAACGCCAGGTTGGTGACGTTGTGTTCGGAGAAGTGGGCGGGTGCTCGCTCCCAGAGCCGGAAAATGCTTGAGCCCCACAAGGCCAAGCCGCCAGCTTCTGGTGGATAGTGATGCAACATGGTTTGCATGCCTTCTTGGCTTGCTTGCCACCTCATCACTTGTCCCTTGGGCAAAGCATCGAGGGCCAGCAGGTGCAAGGCAAAGGTGCGCCCCATACGCAGATAACTTTCGGCGGAACCGTTGTAATGGCACTCCCAATGATCGGTGGCGTGGGCATCCCAAAATGCAGCGGTCGGCGCCAAGCAGCAGTGGTCCAGTTGGCTGGCAGTCTCTGCTTGCGCGGTCCGAAAGGCACGGAGGGCCCAGCCGGATCGTGATTTTGGCACCTCGGTGCCGTGGACGCCAAGTTCCCCAATCACAATCGGAAGCGTGGTGGCGTCCAATGCTTCGCGCAGATCACCCAACATGTGCTTCAAGTTGTGGGAATATCGTTCGATGATGCCGCGGCCGCAGGGTGAGCCTGCTTCTTCCACGGGCCACTGGCAGTAATCATTCCAGCCTTGAAACCAAATGAGTCCCTTCAGCTCTAGATCTTCACGGCCAAGGTGCACCCGCGCTTGGTTGAGGCCAGTCTTCACGTTGTTGACCATGGCACGAAAGAACGACCCCACTTCGCGAGATCGGCCTTCGCGTTCTTCGCGAGCTTTCATTTGCCGTTCCGCCCAATTGAAGTCTCCCGCCGAAGGACTGCGAAAGTCACACCAGACATCTTTGCCGCCCCATGCGGTTTTCAACAGCACAACGGGGCTTTGGTGGTGGCGCTGCATTTCTTGGCCAAAGCCATACTCGGGCCCAATCATCTTTTCGTTGGCGCCCCAACCCGCGCGCAAAGGTCCCGCGGTTTCACCTTGCGATCGCCCGGGCCACACCACGGTGACTTCGTCAATGGTCTCAAGTGGGGCATGGGGAACCCCGTACCCCTCTGCATTGGATTGGCCGGCAATGATGTAGACCGGGACGGGATCAGCGAGGAGACAGGCAGCCAACAGAATCATCATGGTTTGATGCTAAAGCGTGAAGGACCTCAGATGCTTTGACGGTTTGTCGGTGCAAAGTGATTTTTTTGGGCCAAACCTTGTCGCGTGTTGATCAATGCCGTGAACGTCTGTCGCAATGGATCTGTGTGTGTGTTGAAAATCGTCGAACCAGTTTCCATGATTCCGACATGGACACAATTTCTGCAGCGGACACGGGATGGATTTTGACCTCTTCGGCCTTGGTGTTGTTGATGACGCCAGGCCTCGCCTTTTTCTACGGCGGCTTGGTTCGTGGTCAGAGTGTTTTGAACACCATGATGATGAGCGTGATCGCCATGGGCATCGGCGCGTTGTGTTGGGTGGCCCTTGGCTATTCGATTGCGTTTGGTGAAGGGGGCGCGTGGTTTGGTTCCTTTGAGCATCTTGGCCTTCGCGGTGTGGAAGGCGTCGAAGATGGTCTGGCGATTCCGGCCATTCTCTTTGCGATGTTCCAAATGACCTTTGCCATCATTACTCCAGCTCTGATCTCGGGGGCAGTGGTGGAACGGATGCGCTTCAGTGCATACGTCTTGTTCATCATGCTTTGGTCCATCGTCTGCTACGCCCCGCTTTGCCACTGGGTCTGGGGTGGAGGTTGGATTGGCGCGTGGGGTGTTCTTGATTTTGCCGGCGGTACTGTGGTTCACATCAGCGCGGGCGTTTCGGCAGTGGTGTGTGCAATCATGCTGGGACGCCGAAGCACCCAAGAAACGGAAGCTCGTCCGCACAATGTGCCGTTCGTCTTGCTCGGCGGGGGGTTGCTGTGGTTTGGTTGGTTTGGGTTCAATGGGGGATCGGCCTTGGCGGCCGACGAAACCGCTGCCATGGCGGTCATGACGACCACGCTTGCTGCGGCAGCGGCCATGATGGCTTGGACCACATTGGAGTGGCGTCAACGCCGGCGTCCATCTGCGGTTGGCGCCATGATTGGTGCGGTGGTGGGATTGGTCACGATCACCCCGGCCGCCGGGTTCGTCTCGCCGATGGGCGCGATTGCGATGGGTGTCTTGGGATCAGCCGCCGCGTTCTACGCCATCAGTTTGTTTGCCAAATCTGGCATTGACGACAGCCTTGATGTCTTCGCCTGTCACGGCGTGGGAGGCCTGGTGGGTTCCGTGTTGACGGGGGTCTTCGCGTTGGAGGGCGGGTTGCTCTACGGCGGCGGATTCGAACTCTTGATGAAGCAAACGGTTGGTGCCTTGGCCGGTGGACTGTGGGCCGCCATCGTCACGGTTGGCATCTTTGTGTTCTTGCGATCGGTGATGCGGGTTCGTGTCCTCGAAGATCAAGAAGAGTCAGGTCTCGATCTCCCGGTGCACGGCGAAGAGGCGTACGCCTAATCGTTTGTCGCATCCCGGAGTTCACGTTGCCGCATCGGCATCGCGTCCACCAAGTCGAAGATTTCTTGCAAGCGCGGCGCCACGGACCAGCGTTCTTTGACGCCGCCATCTTTGCCCACCAACACCGCGCCTTCTTGGTCGAGTCTGAATTTCTTTCGCCAAACTGACGCGTCTTGGTTGGCTTCTTCGCCTCCCACTTGGTCACCATCCAAGAGGACCAAGTGCAAGTCTCGGTCACGCCAGGCGGCGATGTTGCGGTCAATTTCGGTTCTGAGATCCTGAGCTTTGACGGTGGTGGTATCAAGAACGAGCAAGCGCTTGTTCCACTTCAGCTCCTTGATGCGCTTTTCGGGTTTGCTCGCGATCCATTTCCATATTTTCACGTGCTCAACCTCCATGCTTGCGTTCCAAGGTGTGGTTTCATCGGGGGAGCCAGGCCAATCGCCACCCACGGCCAGGTTCAAAATCAAGTACATCGGCTTGCGGGGTGAAGCGGTTGTGCGGTGCCGCTCGACCCCATCAACGAACCACACCACGCCTTCCGGGGTCCACTCGCACGCAAAATCGTGGAAGTCTTTGGTGAAGTCGGGGCCGGCAAAAGTCTTGGTGGAGGTTTGGCCGAGATCCCATGGTTTGAGGCCATCGCGCAGCGGTCCCCAGTGGGCGGAGTGGTGGACTTTGTTGGGCTCGTGCCCAATGAATTCCATGATGTCCACTTCTGGTGGCCAGGAACCGTCGGTGGGCAACAGCCAAATGGCCGGCCAATAACCGCGTCCTTCGGGCAGTCGAGCGCGGACTTCCCAGCGTCCCCACTTCACGGCGTGTTGGTGCTTCGTGGTCGCGTGGCCGCTGGAATACTTCCGGGTTCCGACGGGTCGGTTCAGTGCGGTGAGGTGCAACGTTCCTTCCCGCACGCTCACGCAGTCTTGGGCATAGAACTGCTCTTCGTTGTTGAAGCTCCATTCGGCATTGGCAATTTCCCAGTCGTCGGTGTTGGGCAACTGGCCATCCAAGTTCCCGTTCAAAACCGGAAGACTTCGCGTCTCGGCGTTGGCGGTGGGTTGGCTGACACGGATCGCATCCACCAGCACGTCGCCGCGGGCCCGCACCACCAGTTCGGCGTTGCGGGGAAGATTTTGCATGCGATTGGATCGCCAGGCCCGCCAGCCTTGACCGGCATCGCTGCTGTCGTACAACGCAATAGGTGGCTGCACTGCATTTTGGAATCGAAGTTTGGCGTCCACCAACCCTCGCGCGGCCAAACTGATGGTCACCGCTCGCGAAGGGTCCAAATCCACCGGCACGGAGAGTTCGGTGCCTGAGCGTAGAAAGAGCGCGGCGGTGCCGGACAGAGGCGCGTCCAATTCGTACCGCGATTCGCCTTGGATCTCCCACGATTCTTGACGGTGGTTCACTTGGTCAAAAGGTTCATGAAGCTGCAGACTTTGATCTTCGGTGTGAATCTTGAGATCGTCAAAATCGATCGTGCCGGGTTCAAATTCTGGCTGCACAAAGACCAGCACCACACGGCCGGAAACGGTGCCCGTCGGCGTTGGCATGTCACACTTGGCTTGGTGCCACTGACCATCAACTCCGGACTTCTGTTCTGCGTCGACGGGACGAACTTCTCGCCATTCCAGAACCCGACCATCTTCAGCCAAACATTCCACTCGCAAGACACCAAAATTTTTGGTGCCCCGAACCGTTGCGTTCTCTGGCGTTCGACCAAACACGGAAGCGTGAAGGATGGTTCCTGCTTGAACGTCGAAGCGCCGCTCCAGACCGGAGCCACCGTAGCGCTCATTCAGTGGGCCAACCGTACGTAGAGCGCCACCCGCTCGGCCGATCCCCTCCCAAGCGATGGCCTGATTGAATGCGGACCAGCCTTCGATCCCACCATCGGGGCGTTCGAAGTTGCCAAGGCCGCCCAAGCGATCCTCGGCCGGCGGCGCGACGGTGACCGACAGGTTGCTTGCGTTGGCGGAGTTCCGCAGGGTCAGTCCGACGGCTCGGGCTGCGGGCGGGGCGGTGGTCGGCACGCCTTCCTGCCACTCGTCTTCCCCGACCACATTGGCTTGGTCGTCCAGCCAGCGCAGGGTGGCCTTCTGAATCCCCTGACCATCGAGAAGCACTTGTTCGCCGGGACGAACGAGTCCTAGATTCTGTTGGGCGGTGTCTCCCACCAAAGTCCAGCCTTCATACCGCTTGGCGGTGGTGGAGAAATCATCGTGAAAGATCAAATCGAATTCGTTCAGGAGGAGGAGAGTCCACAGCATGTGGTTACTGTATGTCCCTTCATTCGAAGACTCTTGGGAGATTTTGCATGCCATTCAAAGACGATTTTGTGTGGGGCGCTGCCGCGGCCGCGTATCAGATCGAAGGTGCCGCCAGTGAGGGAGGGCGGAAGCCGAGTGTCTGGGATGATTATTGCGACCGTCCAGATGCCGTGAAGCAGGGTCACAGTGGCGCTGTGGCGTGTGACCACTACCACCGCTTCGAAGAAGACATCGCGCTCATGGGTGAGATTGGTCTCCAGGCCTACCGCTTGTCGTTGGCCTGGCCCCGGATTCTTCCCGACGGCACTGGTGCCGTCAACGAGGAAGGGCTCGCGTTCTACGACCGACTGATCGACACCCTGCTCGCGAACAACATCACGCCGTGGGTCACGCTGTACCACTGGGATTTTCCCTCCAAAGTCTTCCAGAAAGGTGGTTGGCTGAACCGGGAAAGTGCTGATTGGTTCGCGGAGTACACCGAAGTCGTGGCCAAGCGATTGGGCGATCGGGTCACGCATTGGATGACCCTCAACGAGCCACAGGTGTACATCGATCATGGTCACCGCAACGCCGTTCACGCTCCGGGCTTGACCTTGACCACGCGTGAACAATTGCTGGCAGGTCACCACACCCTGTTGGCCCACGGAAAAGCCGTTCAGGTCTTGCGGGCCTCATGCAGCAAGCCCGGCCGCATCGGCATTGCCCCGGTGGGTCAAGCCACGATCCCGGCCACCGACTCTCCAGAAGATTACGCCGCAGCAGAAAAGGTGCAAAAGAGTGTGGAGTTTGGCAACCACTTCAACAACGCGTGGTGGTTTGAGCCGGCATGCTTGGGGCATTATCCAGAGACCGGCTTGAAGACCTACGCCGAGCACATGCCCGAGTTCCCTGACTCCGACTTCAACACCATCAAGCAGCCCATCGATTTTGTGGGACTCAACATCTACCAAGGTGGGGTGGTGAAGGCTGGTGCGGACGGTGAGCCGGAACATGTGCCTCACGCTGTGGGTCATCCCATCACTTGCTTCGATTGGCCAGTGACGCCCGCGGCATTGCGTTGGGGGCCTTACTGGGCCCACAAGCATTTTGGTTTGCCCGTGGTCATCACCGAAAACGGGTTGGCTTCGATGGACTGGGTGGGTCTCGATGGCCGCGTCCGCGACGGTCAGCGCATCGACTTCACGCGGCAGTATTTGTTGGAGCTGGAAAAAGCCATCGCCGACGGGACCGAAGTGGACGGGTACTTCCACTGGTCCATCATGGACAACTTCGAATGGGGCGAGGGGTACACCAAACGGTTTGGACTGATCCACGTGGACTACCAGACGCAAGCTCGCACCCTGAAGGATTCCGCACGTTGGTACCGCACCATCATCGATTCCAATGGCGCGAAGTTGGCCGAAAGCCCCGCCTGATTGAGGCCATGATCAGTTGATCAGTTGATCAGTTGATCAGTTCACCCGTTGGCCGGCACTGTCAAAGCAGTGGTGGCGGTCGCGATCAATCACGATGGGACAAGACGCGCCCTCGACCGGTGCCCATTCGGCATCCAAGCGGGCCAGAAGGGTGGTGCCATCGGCCGCTTCCAAGTGCACATCGGCCAAGTCGCCGAGCGGTTCCACCAAGCGAGCGGTCAATTCAACCGCGCCCTGATCGTGGTCGGTGGCCACCCGGAAGTGTTGGGGGCGAACGCCGATCGTGATGGGGCCCTCGAGTGAAGTTGGAACACTCACGGTGAAGCCAGAAGCCAAAGTGGCCTGGCCATCTTTCGCTTCACCTGGCATGAGATTCATGGCGGGGGTGCCAATGAAGCCGGCCACAAAGAGATTGGCTGGCGCGCGGTACACCTCAAGTGGCGTCCCCACTTGTTGCATCACGCCATCCTTCATGACCGCGACGCGATCACCCAAGGTCATGGCTTCTTCTTGGTCGTGGGTGACGTAGACGCTGGTGGTTTGCAACTCCTTGTGCAAACGCCGCAACTCGGAACGCGTGTGGTTGCGCATCTTGGCATCGAGGTTGGACAAGGGCTCATCAAACAAGAAGCACGCAGGATCTCGAACAATGGCCCGGCCCAGCGCGACCCGTTGCTGCTGCCCACCCGACATGGCGCCGGGCTTTCGGTTCAGCAGCTCTTCGATCCCCAGCATCTTCGCGGTCTCCGCGATCCGTCGTTCTCGTTCTGCTTTGGGCACCTTGCGAAGTCGCAAAGCGAAGGCCATGTTCTCCTTTGCGCTCTTGTGCGGGTACAGCGCGTAGTTCTGAAACACCATGGCGATGTCTCGATCGGCGGGATCCACGTGGGTGACATCGCGACTGCCGATGGTGATGGTTCCGCCGCTGGGCTCTTCTAGGCCGGCAATCATGCGCAGCAAGGTGGATTTTCCGCACCCTGAGGGGCCAACCAAGACCAAAAATTCACCATCGCTGATGTCGAGATCGCACGGTTTCACCGCATGCACGCCACCAGAGAATTCCTTTTCGATCGAACGCAGTCGCACTTCGGCCATAGACCATGAGTGTAGAGGCATTTTCGTTGGTTCGGATTAGAATGAATTTCTTGGATTCCCAAACTTCCATCACCAGACGTGCGGCCCTTGGGGCCTTCGGCGCTGCGGCGGCGGGCTATGCCTTTTTGGGGGGTACGCGACGAAACGACATTCCTACCGGTCGAATCGTGTTGGACTACTGGGAAAAGTGGACCGGTCACGAAGCCGCCGCGATGCAGACCGTGGTTGACGCATTCAACGCCAGTCAAGATCGATGGTGGGTGAACTATCTCAGCGTCAGTGGTCTCGATCGCAAAGCCAAGATTGCGATTGCCGCAGAAGACCCACCCGATTTGCTGGGGCTCTGGCACCGCAACATTCCTTTTTTCCGGCGCTCTGGCGCGTTGCTGTCGCTGGAATCTTTGGGGCGGAGCCGCGACGACTACGCCTCGGTGTTGCGTCCCATTCTTTTTGGTGATGTCCAAGACGCGGCCCCGACCACGTGTTCATCGATAGCGTTGTATTACGACCGCGCGATGTTCCGAGAGTTCGGATTCGACCCCGATCAGCCTCCGGCCACCATCCCTGAATTCGATGAGGTCATCAACGCGCTAACCATCCGCGATCAAGATGGCAAAGTCGAGCGTGCCGGATTTTTGCCGGGTGATCCTGGGTGGTGGAACTGGTCGTACGGGCCATTTTTTGGTGGCCAGATGTACGACGCCGCCACCGATCAGGCCATGGTGAACAGCCCCGGCATGATTCGTGCGTACGAATGGGTGCAATCGTTCCCCCAGCGCTGGGGACTCGAAAACCTGCGTCGCTTCCAAGGGGCGTTGGTCGACAACCCTTCGCCGTACCGCAATTTCTTCAGTGGCCGCTTGGCGACCACTTTGCAGGGGCCTTGGGTGGCCAAGTTCATGCAAGAGGAAATGGGCGACAGCATGATGGATTACGCCGCCGCGCCATTCCCAGTGGATCCCTCCGTGCAAGATGCGGCCAACCCTCATGGATCCATCGAGTGCGACGTGTTGGTGGTGCCGCGCAACGTTCGACATCCCGAAGGATCTTTGGCGTTCGTGTCGTTCTTGCAGCAGCCAGAAAACTTGGAGCGATTGGCTTCGGGCCACGGCAAGCCTTCGCCTTTGGTCAAGCCGAGCTCTGCGTTCCTTGCCGAGCATCCCAATCGATCCATTGAAGTGCACCAGAACATCATGGTGAGCAAGAATGCTTTTGCGGAGCCCTTCACTGAGGTTTGGCCTGAGTTCAGCAACTCCTTGGGCGCGGGGATGAGCCAAATCGATGTGTTGCAGGCCACGCCCTCGGAGGCTTTCGCGCAAGTGCAAGAAGAAGTGCAAGCCCAACTGACCCGGGCCGCTGCTCGTCGGGCTCTGCGGGAGTCTCGACTGTGAAGCGGGACGGCTTTCTGACCTTCTTGCCGTGGGCGGCACCGTGGCTTGCCGGCTTCGTGTTGTTCACAGCCCTACCTGTCGGGTTGGGCATCTGGTACGCCTTCACCGATTACACGCTTCTGGAGCCACCCATCATGGTGGGCACCAAGAACTTTGCCAGATTGGCCGACGATCCGATTTTGGGCACCGTGGCCTGGAACACGTTCTTCTTTGGGTTGCTTTCGATCGTGGTCGGAACGGTGCTGTCGATTGCCCTCGCGGTGTTGCTGTCCAAGCCCGCTCGATTCCAAGCGTTCTGGCGCTCGGCTGTCTTTGTGCCGTCGGTTCTGCCATTGATTGCCGTGGCGGCCATCTTCAAGCTTGGCTTTGATGGTGAGCTTGGTGCGGCCAATCAAATGCTCGGGCTCATCGGCGTTGAGGGTCCCAACTGGTTTGGTTCTGGGGCTTGGGCGTGGACCGCACTCTTGATGATGAGTTTGTGGGGTGTTGGACCGGCGGTGGTGATTTACTTGGCGGGCCTGCGTGATGTTCCCAAGCAATTGCATGAAGCGGCTTCGCTTGATGGTGTGGGCTCTTGGGGGAGATTTGTCCATGTCACCTTGCCAATGATTTCGCCCGTGATTCTCTTCAACGTGGTCATTGGCATCATCAATGCGGCCCAAGTGTTTGTGGTGCCGCTGGTGATGACCGGTGGGGGACCGGGACGTTCCACGTACTTCTTCGCGATGTATGTCTATGACCAAGCATTCCAATACGGAGACATGGGGTATGCCTCGGTGCTTGGCTTGGTGCAATTCGCCGCGATTTTGGTGTTGACCGGTTTGGTCCTGTTGCTTGGGCAACGGTTTGTGTACTACCGAGGCGCCTGATGGAAAGAATTCGCACCACCTTGGTTTACGTCTTGCTCACGTTGGTGACGGCCGTCGCATTGTTTCCCATTGGGTACATGCTGCTGATCGCCGGCGGAGAAGGTGAGCGCTTTGCCGAGGGAGGGCAGACGCTCTTCCCAGAAACCGCCGGCGAGATGCCAGGCAACTTGGCCAGCAATCTGGACACGGTGATGACCGATGGCACGCTGGACTTCCGGCGCTATCTCCGCAACACATTGTTGGTGGCCATTTTGGCGGTCAGCGGCACGGTGGTTTCCAGCGCGATGGTGGCGTATGCCTTTGCCCGGGTGCGATGGTCGGGCAGCAAGCCACTCTTCATGTTGATGTTGGCCACCATGATGGTGCCGTTTCCCGTGATCATGGTTCCGCTGTTCACGATGTTCCGTGAGCTTGGCCTCATCGGCACGTTCGGGCCCCTGTGGGTTCCGGCGTGGTTTGGAAACGCATTCAGCATCTTCTTGATGCGTCAATTCTTCATGACCATCCCTCGGGAACTGGACGACGCCGCCCGCATCGATGGCTGCGGTCACTTCGGCATTTTTCGGCACATCATGCTTCCGTTGGCCACGCCCGCTTTGTTGGTGGTGGCCCTGTTGCACTTCATGTTTGTGTGGAACGACTTTGTTGGACCACTCATCTTCTTGTCCCACCGCGATCAGTTCACGCTGGCCCTCGGCTTGCAACTGTTCATGTCCCGCTTGGGCACCACCCCTTGGCACCTCTTGATGAGTGCGACCACCCTGATGGTTGGTCCGGTCTTGGTGCTCTTTCTTCTGACCCAACGCTCGTTTGTCGAAGGTATTTCGACCAGCGGAACCAAAGGCTGATCCATGAGCCAGCACACTGAAGGTCTGTGCCGTATCGACGGCGTGGATTGCTACCGCATTCTCGACACTCATTTGATGGAGCCTTTCTTGCTGACCGTGGTCAGCCCGGAAGAGCACTGGATGTACATCTCTTCCCGCGGGGGGCTTTCGGCGGGCCGCGTGAACGCCCAGCATTGTTTGTTCCCGTACCGCACCGATGACTTGTTGCATGCGGTGGATGCCTTCAGTGGTCCTTGGACGGGGATCCGAGTGGGAGACGAGTTGTGGGAGCCCTTCACGGGACGTGCGGCGGCGCAAGAGCGCCGGCATTTGGCCAAGAGTGTGTTGGGGGACAGGATCGTTTTTGAATCCCACCATGAAGGACTGGGACTGGTGGCCCGCGCGTGGTGGACATTCAGCAACGAGCACGGCTTTGTTCGAACCGTTTCTCTGGAAGCGTCCGGCGAGCATTCTTGCGAAGTTCAGGTCTTGGATGCCCTGAGGGATTTGCAAGTTGGTGGCGCGTCGCTCCCGGTGATGCAATCGATGAGTTGTCTTGTCAACGCCTACACCCGCTCGGAGTGTGTTGGTTCCACTTCGGTGGCCACTTTTGCCATGGAGACCGCCTTGAGCGATCGGGCGGAGCCGGCAGAGTCGCTGCGGGCAACGACCGTCTTTGCGGTGGGAAATGGATCAAGCACCCTTGACCCGCTGGCGGTCGAATCGTTTGTTCGGGGTGCTGCGCCCCAGAGCATGCGCCGGGCCACGGGACGTGCGGGCCAGTTTGCTTACGCCGTGGAAGGGCAGGTTGGCCAAGGCCAAGCCTTGACGTGGGCTTTGGTGGCGGATGTGCACCGCACCCAAACCGAAGTTTCGGCATTGGCCGATCGAGCTGAAGGTGTCGCGTTGTCTCAGCTTCGTACTGAAGCAGATGCGGCCACCGACGCCATGCACGACCTGTTGGCGCAAACCGACGGGCACCAATGCAGCGGTGATCCTGTCCTCGACATCCATCATGCCTCCAACACTCTGTTCAACAACATGCGGGGTGGAATTCCGGTGGAAGCGGAGCGGGTGCCTTGGGGTGACTTCGTGGCGTTCATGGGCCAACGCAATCAACGGGTCGCTCAAAAGCATGCGGGTTGGCTTGAGTCACGATCGGCTGACGCTTGGTGCACCCGCACCGAATTGTTGGGTGAAGCCCAGTCCCACGATGACCCGCAGTTGCTTCGGTTGACCTATGAATACCTCCCCTTCTGGTTTGGGCGTCGCCATGGTGATCCCTCCCGGCCGTGGAACGTGTTCAACATTCGCGTGCGCCACGAGGATGGTTCGCGTCGTTTGGCGTACGAGGGCAATTGGCGTGACATTTTCCAGAACTGGGAAGCGCTGGGATTGTCTCACCCAGGTTGGGTGGATCATTTCATTCTGAAGTTCGTCAACGCCACCACGCTTGATGGCTTCAATCCGTATCGGATCACTCGAGAAGGCATCGACTGGGAAGTTCCGGAGCCCGACAACCCTTGGAGCAATATTGGCTACTGGGGCGATCACCAGATCACGTACCTCAGTCGACTTCTTGAATTGTCGGCTTCCATCAATCCCGAGCGGATGCGTGAGTGGTTGTCGGTGCCCATGTTCTCTTTCGCCGACGTGCCCTACACGCTGAAGTCTCACCAAGAGTTGGTTGCTGATCCTCGGCAGTCCATCGTCTTTGATTGGGAGCAGCACGAATCCAGCGAGACCCGGCGGCAGAAATTTGGCTCCGATGGCCGGTTGGTGCACGATGGCGACGAGTTGTTGCAGGTCACCTTCTTGGAAAAATTGCTGATCCCGGTGTTGTCCAAGATGTCAACGTTGGTGCCCGGTGGTGGCATTTGGATGTGCACCCAGCGGCCGGAGTGGAACGACGCCAACAATGCCTTGGCCGGGTACGGGCTCTCCATGGTGACGGCGTCGTATCTGCATCGTCATGTCAAGCTCCTGCAGACGTTGCTGCAGGACAGTGAACTCGGGGCGATGCGTTCGGTCGTCTGGTCGTGGTGCGAATCGTTGGGCGAAGTCTTCTCGGCCGATCCTGCATCCGCCACCCAAGATCCCACCGCCCGCCGTGCGGCGGTTGATGCCTTGGGCGCAGCGTTTGAGACCTATCGGCGTTGCATGCGAACCGAACACGAGGTCCAATCCATCGCGCCTGAATCTCTGCTTGAATTGCTGAGGAACATGGAGTCGTGGTTGGCGAGCACCATCCGTGCCGGTCAACGGGAGGATGGCACCTACGACGGCTACAACCTCGTTCGTTTCTCGGAGGGCCAGGCCGAAGTTTCACGTCTGCCATTGATGCTCGAGGGACAAGTGGCCGTCTTGTCATCGGGCGTCTTGGATGCAGAAGCGTCGGCGAATCTGCTGGAAGCACTCTTTGATTCGACGCTGTACCGGTCGGACCACAACACCTTCTTGTTGTATCCCATCAAGTCCATCGGAGATTTCTTGTCCAAGGGCCAGGTGGATGTTGAGGGCTCGGCTCTCTTGCAGCAATTGGTTGAAGCCGACAACCGGATGTTGGTGGTGAAAGATCACGCGGGGGTGGTGCGCTTTGCTCCGGACTTGGTCAACCGCCGCGGGGTGGTGGATGTTCTGAACCAACTTGCTCAAGAGGAGCATTGGTCCACTCTGGTCGAGCAAGATCGCGAACACGTGGTGAACCTGTACGAGTCGGTGTTTGACCATCATGCCTTTACGGGGCGTTCAGGTGGCATGTACGGCTATGAAGGCATTGGCTGCACGTACTGGCACATGGTCGCCAAATTGTTGGTGGCGGCCGGTGAGTGCGTGCAGGACGCCCAACATGCCCCCGAAGATATTCAAGAGCAATTGCGTGGGCTGTACCACCGGGTTCGGGATGGCCTTGGCTTCCGGCGCACGCCGCATCAATTCGGTGCGTATCCGATTGATGCGTATTCCCACACTCCGGGAGACCGTGGCGCTCAGCAGCCCGGCATGACCGGCCAAGTGAAAGAGGAACTGCTCACCAGACGCATGGAGCTCGGGATTCGTTTCTCCAGCGGCGAGATCCACTTCAAGCCCAGTTTGATGCTGGACGACGAGTGGCCGACCCAACCTCGGGAGAACCAACTGCTGCAGCGCGAACTTTCCGCAGGTGAGGTCTTCTTCCAGTTGTGCGGAGTCCCGGTCCTCTATGCAACGGGTTCATCGGCTTCGATCAAGGTTCTCACTGCTGATGGGGTGACAGAGATTTCCGGATCGGTGTTGCCGCGAGAATGGTCTCAGCGCCTGTTTGCCCGTGATGGCTCGGTCGTCGAATTGCACATCACACTTTCCGCATAACAAAGAAGGCCCTGGCAAGTTGCCAGAGCCTTCCTTAGGAGATTCCTGAGGAGCGGGGAATCAAAGATCGACGGGAATGAGCACTCGGCTGATCGAGTGAATGCGACCATTGGAGGCCGGCACGTTGAGCGGGAAGCTCAAGAACGGATTCCGCAAATCTGGATCGTTGTCGATCAGGGTGATGAAGAACGGTGTGATGGTGCCACCTTGGACCGTTTCAATCTCGATGCCAAAGAAGCTGCGGAGGATGAATCCGAAGACATCGATGTCACCGCCCGCGACGTGGTACGTGAGAACGTCGGTCAAGACTGGAATGGGGTCACCGCCACCCAAATCGGTAAGGGCGCCGACGATGAAATTCCAAACCGCTTCTTCGTCGTAGCCGCCCTTGGATTCGAAACCGAGGTCGGTGGCCAAGCGGAAGAAGGCTCGGTCGGTCGGTGCGAACACGGTCAGGGTGGCTTCGGGATCAGCCAAGACGCCAGCCAGATCGGCCGTCACCACAGCGTTCAACAGAATGTCGAAATCGCGTGAGTTGTCATCGAAATCACCGCCGCTCTGCAGAACGATGTCGGTGATGGTCATGGGTTCGTCGACGCCGCGGAAATCACCGCCGGGTCCGCCCAAAAGGGCACTGGTCAAAAGAGTTGTCAACATGGGAGGCTCCGAGTTGGTTCAGAAAGGAACCGACTGTAGGCGTGAAAACGTCCAAATCGTTCTTTCTGCGGCAATCGTCCATGTTCTCGGACTTCACCGGGCTTTTTAACAGTCAGGAATCGACAAATCGTTCAAAAGCCCGTCGTGTTCAAAGCCCACATCACCGCTCACCATGCCCCAATTGCGGCCCAATGCATGGCTCGCGCCTCGTTCATTCTCGATTGCCCCCCGATTTCACTCAGGGATCCATCTGAACCCTGTCGAATTGGACGGATTGTCCTCGGAGTTTGCGAACGTTTGGTTCCGCATCGCGAGTTCGGGCGTATGTTGGGGACATGATTGCTGCTTCCCTGTGTGCCGCCCTTCTCGCCCAATACGACCATCTGGCTTGGTCGGACGAGTTCAACGGTTCGGCCCTTGATCTGACGAAGTGGACGCCCCAGTACGGAGATGGCTCTCAGTACGGCATCCCGGGGTGGGGCAACAACGAGTGGCAGTCTTACACGGACAACCCCGCGAATTTGTTTGTGGAAGACGGACGACTTCACATTGTGGCCCGTCAGCAAAACAACCAGTACACCTCGGCCCGAATTCGGACCCTCGGCAACGCCGAGTTCACCTACGGCAGGATGGAAGCTCGCATCAAGCTTCCCACAGCAGGGCAGGGATTGTGGCCAGCATTTTGGATGCTTCCCACCAACAGCCCTTACGGCGGTTGGGCGGCCGGAGGTGAGATCGACATTGTGGAGTGGATCAATGGCATGGACGTGGTGCACGGCACGCTGCACCATGGTTCCGCTTGGCCCAACAACCAACAAACGACTGGTTCCTTCAATCCCGCCGGTGGCTCGATCACCGGTTTCCACAACTACGCCATCGAGTGGGATCCGGATCAGATCCGTTGGTACTTCGACGGGGTGCTGTATTCCCAAAAGAACCTCAACCAGTGGTTCAGTGACAGCGCGCCCGGTGATGCTGAAGCACCGTTTGACTGGAACTTCCATTTCATTCTGAACCTCGCGGTGGGCGGCAATTGGCCTGGTTACCCCAATGGAGCCACGCCTTTCCCCGCGACGCTCGAAGTGGATTGGATTCGAGTCTGGAAGCGGGAAGCGCCAGGAACATTCGCCAACAACGCGATTCCCGGCACGATTGAAGCCGAGCATTTCGATCGCGGCGGACAAAGTGTGGGCTTCTGGGATGCAGATCACACAAACAATGGTGGTTCTCTGCGGACCGACCAAGGCGTCGACATCGGAAGCGTGGATGGTGGCGGCCACTACGTGGGTTGGATCGAACCCATGGAATGGCTGCAATTCACCACCGATGTGGAATGTGGAGGCATTCACACCGTCAGGGCCCGCGTGGCTTCGCAGTCCACAGGTGGAACATTCCATTTGGAGTCGAATGGTGTCAACCTGACCGGGCCCATTGCCGTGCCGTCGACCGGCGGATGGCAAAATTGGGTGGAAGTCGAAGCACAACTGACGTTGGCGACCGGAACGCAGATCCCGATTCGGTTGGTGAACGACAGTGGGAGCGATGACGGCTACAACATCGATTCCCTCGTGTTCGAGCGCATTGATGCCAACCCAAGTTGCGGCGAGGTTTTGGGGCCGTGCTGCCTGTCCGATTCATGCCAATTGCTCAGTACTTCGGCCTGTGCTTCGGCTGGTGGCTTGTTCGCCCCAGGCCTTGATGGCTGCTCAGCGCCTTCTGCTTGCGTCGGAGCCGGTGCTTGCTGCTTCCCCGATGCCACGTGCACCAGCGCCACGCTTGAGAATTGTTCCTTCGGTGGCGGAGTGTTCCAAGGCTCCTCGGTGGAGTGTGCCAGCGCGGCTTGTCCGCTGTTGACCGGTGCGTGTTGCATTGGATCCTCCTGTGCCATCCTCGAAGCTTCTCTGTGCGAGCAGACCGGGGGCGTGTTTGGCGGCGAAGCAACATCCTGTGGCGATGTGTCTTGTGCTCCACCATGTCCCGGGGACTTCAACAACGATTCGACCATCGGGTTCGACGACTTGTTGTTTGTGCTCAGCGATTGGGATGGCACCCAAGCCGATTTGGATGGGTCCGGTACCACTGATTTCGCGGATGTGTTGATCTTGCTGGCTGGTTTCGGCCCCTGCTGAGCTCACGACTCGGCTCGGAATGCATGGCGTTGGTGGGTGGTTCTGTTGGTACATTCCTCTTTCAGGAGGAATTCACCAATGTTGAAACAGTTTCTGGCGTTTGGCGTCTTGACCGCGGTTTCGGGCTGCACGATCAATATCACAACTGAGGGGCCGCACGAAGGCTTCGACCACGAGTGGCACGAAGAAAAAGAAGAGTGGCACCACGAGCACGATGACCACCACGGTCACGACCATCATGATGATGGCGAGTGGTCTGGGTTCATCGTCGAACACTGCTGGCACTCCGAAGCGGTTCGCGAAATGGCTGCGGGATATTGTGAGGGTGAGTACGAGGCGTTCCACGATTTGGTGGACCCGGACGCGAAGATCATGGTCAACGATGTTGACCTCTCCAAGGATGAGTGGATTGAATCCTTTGACGAAGGCAAAGCTCCGTTCGATGACATCCGTCACGAGGACATGGTCGTCACCACCATGATGTACAACAACGATCGCATGTTCACCAACATGTGGTACACCTGGAAAGGTGTCGTTCGAGAGACCGGCGAAGAGTTGAGCATCCGCGGATACGCCTGGTTCGAATGGGATGGCGAACGCGTGATTGGCTTCTACAACGCATTTGATCCCACCGAATACGACGGGGTGTGATCTGACGACGGTTGATTGAATCCAACCCAACAATTTTTGTTCTTTTTTGGCGGGCTCTCTTCGGAGAGCCCGCTTCTTTGGATGTGCCGAAATCTGAACAAGGATTTTCTCATGTCCAAACTCTTCCTGAAATTGACCCTCCGCTTGTCGGCTTTGTGTGCCGCATTGGTGCTTCCAGGTTGCCTGGTTGTGATTGGTCCACCCGCAGAACGCGTCTCTCGTGCTCTTGAAGCGTCGTCAGCCGAAGAACACTCCGAAGCCGAAGACGAAGCGTCTGAAGAAGCAGGCCAGGATCCTGAAGAAGCTGGTCAGGCGGCTGAAGAAGGCGTCGAAGATGACGCGGTCACCGAGAACTAACCCCGCTTGCTGAGCTAATTGGGGCATCCGCCCCAATTGGCCAGCAAGTTGAGGACGTCGGCAAATTCAACCGCGCCGTCTTGGTTGACATCTTCAAAGCAGTTGGGACAAGCGCCCCACTTGGCCAAGACCGCCAAGACGTCGGTGAATCCCACCACGCCATCGCAATCCACATCGCCCACAGACCGACACGGACACGGTGGTTCAACCGTCACGCCAAAGGATTCCCATTCCAGCGCGACGTCACGGTCGCAGCGCATGGCTTCTTGGCCGTTGTTTGAACTGGCGTACTGACCGTGATCAGCACGCAGCGCGATGCGTCCGTCTGGGAGTTCTACCCAGGAGAACCGTTCCCAAGCATCCACTTCTGTGCGGTCACACGTCATGGCTTCCACGCCGTTGTTGGAGCTGACGTACCGCCCGTTGTTGCCGCGAAGGGCAACACGACCGTCTCCCGATTCTTCAATCACAAAGAGGTTGTCCGGACCGACCTGAGCGCTGTTGCAAGTCATGTCTCCAATGCCACCATTGGTGTTCACATACTCCCCATGAAATCCCTGCAATGAAATGATGGAGCCAATGGGTGGGGCACAGTTGTCTGCATCGCTGGTGCACCCAGAACTTCCGGGTGCGGGAAGGTCAGCGCCAATCGCCACTCGGGTGTCGGGGTTCGGAATGATCTGGTTGTGGTGGATGAAAGCCAGCACGGTGTTCATGGCGGAAGCGCCATCAGTGGGGTAGTTCCCACCAATCCGATTGAGGGCCGCGTTCTGAAAGACATCGTGACGCTTCCAGGTCCAGTGGCACCAGCCCACGCCGGCCGCTTCCATGGCGTCAATGTTCGCGGCCATCCATTCGTTGTTGTTTTCACCGGTTTCACTCACCCAGATGGGCACTTGGTGGGTTTGCCGGAACTGCACCAAATCCACCATGCGGTTGATGACATTCGGATTGCCATTGGGCGTGGCGTCGTCTTCGGGTTCAATCCAGTATCGGTGGGCGTGGTACACCAATCCCCAGTTGGGGGAGAAGTCTTGGGGCAGCATGTTGTCGTAGACGTTGCTGTAGCCATTGCCATGCAGCCCGATCAAGTGTTGGTCGCCTTTGTCGCGCACCATGGTGATGAGCCGCTGGGTGAGGTCGCGAATGGCCGGTCCGCCCCCGGGCACACTGTTGGGCTCGTTGATGAATTCGTACATCGCGATCCGCGACTCATCGCGGTAGCGGTCGGAGATGGCGTCCCAAATCTCTACCAAGACATCTTGGAAGACGGGAAAGTCCCAGAGGTTGTTGGGATAGAAGCCGTCGGTGATGGCCAGCGTGACGCCCTGGCTGCCGGGCGCGGCATGCATGTCCAAGCTGATCCACAAGCCGAACTCCGCGCACCACTCGATCAAGTCGTCGATGTGTTGGAAACCATCGAGGTCGGTGGTGGCGGCGATGCTTCCTTCAGCCACCCACCCTGCCAGCGCGTCTTTGTACGCATCATGGGCTGACCCACCGCCCAAGATCACCGCATTGCGCACGGCCCGTTGCTCGGCGGTCAGAAAGAGTTCGTAGTGCATGGGCAGGCGCACACAGTTGAAGCCCATGTTGGCGATGTCTTCGATGTCGCCCCGGGTGATGAAGCGCGATCTCCAGTTGGCGTAGAACGCTTCAACTTGAGCCAGGCTCTGCCCTTCTTGGAGGTACTGCTGCTTCATTTGCCACTGGGTGGCGGGGCAGCCTTCGCACCCTTGGGGATGCATCATGTACCCCTCTTGCAGAAGCCAGTAGCCGAGGCCTACCCCGCGAAGAACCACTGGGTCCCCTGTGCTGGACTGCACGATGTCTGGCCCGTCGGCGGCCAGCCAACAGTCGGGGCATTGGGCGACGGCGGCGAGGGCCAGACTGGAAAAGGCAGCCATGGCTCCAATATGGGGGATTTTGAAGTGCGGGTCGAGTCCTCTTCGCAGATTCGTCCACACCGCGGGCTCTTTCGTGCAGAGATTGAGAATGATTCGCATTTGCGATACCATTCCCCGCTTCCACCGGAGAATCCCCCATGCTTTTCGACGTTCTTACTGCTGCCCTGCTGACCAATGCCGCTTCCAACTTTGACCAAGACCGGAAAGCCATTCTGGGCATGTGCGGCGCGTTTGAAGTGACGTTCCAGTTTGAAGAAATGACGCCAGTTCAAGCGGATTACAAACTGAAGCGTCCATACGAAGAGACCGCCATCGAGTGGGTTCAGTTGGTTGAGGACCGAGGTGACTTCATCAGTTTGCAGCACATCTTGGTGGCCGATGAAGACACCGGTTATGTCGTGAAGCACTGGCGGCAGGATTGGCAGTTTGAGGATGACCGCATGATGGAATTCTGCGGCAACAACACCTGGCGGGAAGCCAAGTCAAGCCCACGGCAAGCTGCAGGCCGCTGGACCCAAGCGGTGTACCAAACCACCGATTCGCCTCGCTATGAAGCTTTTGGCACGTGGCAGCACATCGGTGAGCATTCCGAATGGATCAGCGATCGCACTTGGCGTCCGCTGCCACGCCGCGAATACACCAAGCGTTCGGACTACCACGTGTTGGAATCCATCAACACCCACACCGTGACGCCAGAAGGTTGGGTGCACGAGCAGTCGAGCCGCAAGGTCATTTTGGATGACGCCGGCCAGCCCAAAGAGATCATCGTGCACGAGCGTGGCTTGAACAGTTACGTCCGGGTTGAGGAAGAGCGTCTTTCTGCCGCAATCGAATATTGGCAAGAGCATGAAAGCGCTTGGGCCGAAATTCGCGCCGCTTGGGAACCCATTCTCAACCAAACCGAAGTCACCATCGTGACCGAAGCGGGGGGGCAGAAGCTTCCTCGCGTGATCACCGCAGCGCTCAAAGACCAGTCCCAGCGGGCTTCTCTGGGCGAGGCTTTGGTCGCCTTCGTCGAGCAGTAAATCTCCTTTCCACAGTTCTGGAACGCTTTCTCCCTTGCTGAACAGCCAGGGACCACTGTTTCGTATCGCCGCAAGGGGCAGCGATGGGTCTCTCAGGGGCCTCCTCGGCCTTTGAGGGGATGATTTTCAGGTTTTTGCTGAAATTGAAACTCAGTCTCAACTGGCGCGATAGAGTGCCTTGCCATGATTTCGTCCCTCCTTGCGTTGGTGCTGACCCAAACCGTTGATTTCTCAACCCCCGTTTCGGCCGACCGGTGGATGTATCCCTTCAATGCCACGCCGGGGGACCGAATTACTGGATCCTTGTTCGGGATCTACGGCAGCACTGATTTTGACGAGCGTGATGGTCAGATCTATTTGGCGTTTGATCTCAATGCGGTTGGCCTTCCAACCGGCACTCCGGTCAGTCAAATCCAGTGCAACGCCTTGACCTTGACCATCGATGTGGTGGGCATCCATTCGATTCCGTACGACCCCACAGTCGACAGTGCTGAGAGTTTGGTGGATCCGTCTCTGGACCTGGATCCGGGACGACCTGTCACCCTGTGGGCCGCGGGGGGGCGGGCCGGGTTCACTGGTTGTGACTTCCCGGAGGATGGTCCATTCTCGGTGGGTCCTCCCGCCAGTAATTCCAGGAGTGTGTTCTGCCAAGGCCTCGACCTCAACACGCTTGGGTTGGTTGACGTTTCCAATTCCGTCCGCGATGGCATCTCGTCGGAGCCTTTGGCGGTAGGACAGATTGATGGGTTGGATCCAGGGCAGCCCATTCTTCCGTACGACCGCATGACGTTCAGCGTGGATACAGAAAGTCTTGCGGCCCGAGAGCTCTTGTTCGGCGATGGTGCCTTCTGCGGCACGGTGGCCTTGGTGCTTGCGTCTTGGCAGGAACCGACCGACATGTCGTCCGGCTTTCATTCTTTTTTCATGAGAGAGCACCCGGACGTGTCCTTCGGCTTCGCCCAGGCCGCCACGCTCTCCGGACAGATCGAGATCACCGAGCCCTGCCCCGATGACCTCGACGGGGATGGGACGGTTGGCTTTGCCGACCTTCTGGTTGTGCTGGGTGATTGGGGCTGCACCGCGTGTGCGCTCAGCGATGTCGATGACGACGGAACCGTTGGGTTCTCCGATGTCCTTTCGGTCATTGCAAGTTGGGGTGATTGCTGATGGTGCGGGCAGTTGCTGGTGTTCTCTGCCGGCAACTCCCGTGCCGCCTTGCGGGATCGAACGGTTCGATGCCCGCCAACAGAAGAGAGAGCGTTTGTCACACTCCGGGGTCACGTCCCCGATATTTCGAAGGAACGCTCCTATGAAGCTTTTTTGCATGCCACTGATCGCTGGCACTCTTGCGACCGCCGCGGTTGCGGACATTTATGTTTGGGAATCTTTCACCGACGCCGGTGGTGGGGTCAACGCACCCACCGGAGGCAATGGCACTGGGTCACCCAGTCTGGTCGTGGTGGCGGGTTCGCCCATCGTTGCTGGCTCTGGCAACTTCTATGATCCCGCTGGATCGTTCACCATGCACCTCTACGGGGCCGGGTTCGTGAACAACCCGACCATGGAGATCGCTGGTCTTGGCACCGAATTTGACACCTCGTCGTTCTACCTGAACACCGCTCAGGGGCCCGTGTTCCCAACGGTCGAAGTGGTCAGTGGTGGTGAAGGCTTTGGGGCCTTCAACACGTACAGTCTCTCTTGGGAGTACCAAGGGCCCGCGATCTTCTTCAACTTCGGCACCAGCGGCCCGCACGCCTCGCTGGACCGTTTGACCATCGGAACCTTTGGCGAAGCCATTCCCGCTCCGGGCGCCTTGGCACTTCTTGGTCTGGCTGGTCTCGGACGTCGCCGCCGTTCCTGATCGCGAAGACTCGAACTTACACCGTGTTCAGGACGCGACTTCACTGTCGCGTCCTGTTCTTTTGGTGGATCAGCCGGCGAATGAGATTCATTCCGCCAAATCCACCGGTCGACGTGTTGCAATTTGCAGCGGCTTCGTGGTTGGTGGCGTATGTGGCGTCGCTTGCGAAGCCTGAATCTTCCTGAAACGAAGTCAGGGTCATGCCGACACTTGCGTGTCAGAGCACGACCCTGCTCCAGTGCCCCGTGTAGGGCTCGAACCTACTGGGAATGGGGCCGAAATCGAGGATTGCAGTGCGTCAGCGGGGGTGCAGAAAGTGACTGTGCCACCTGGTGTGACACGCGATTTGCGCGAAGTGATTAAATCTTGGGGATATACGGTGCAGGTGTTCTCGTAGAACTACGCGACATTTGGAGCCAAGCGAGATGGTGCACCAGTTAATAACGTTCTCTTTGATATTGACCTCAGTGGCTTCGACCATGGGCCATGACGACCACCGCAGAAATCCGAACGTCGTGCTTATCTACATCGATGATATGGGTTGGAACGATCTTGGCTGCACGGGATCCGCGATCATCGATACCCCCAATCTGGATGACATGGCCGCCGATGGGCTGTTGTTCGAGCAGGC
>CAXBRK010000026.1:0-23230 GCA_963978155.1 uncultured Phycisphaera sp.
GAACCCCCGCCGCCAGACCAGCGCCAACACACGACAAAGCCGCACCGCGGGTGTCATGGAGATGCAAAGCGGTTGCGGGAAGCGGCAGGCTGCTCGCGCACGCTGAAAGAACCGCGTTGACTGTGGCCGGCACCGCGGAACCAATGGTGTCGGAGATGGCGATCTCGTCGCAACCCATTTCAAGCAAACGCTCCACCACACCGTTCACCTGACCAGGGTCAACCGCCCCGTCGTATGGGCAATCAAAAGCACAAGAAACGTATCCCCGAACATGAAGGTTGGCTTGCTTGGCCTGGGTGACCACTTCGGCAAAGGTGGCCAGTGATCCATCGACGGACTGTCCCAAGTTGGCTTGGGCAAAGCCTTCGGTGGCTGAGGCGAAAACCGCGACTGAGGACAGGCCCGCAGCCAAAGCACCATCGAGGCCCCGTCGGTTCGGCACCAACGCGGAGGCATCAGGCACGACATCTTTGGCGACGGCCGCCACTTCAGCGGCATCGGCCATCGCCGGAACACGATCAGGTCGAACAAACGCCGCGACCTCAATACGAGAAAGACCCGCCGATGCCAGTGCTCGAACAAACGCGAGTTTGACGTCGGTCGACAACACGGCACATTCGTTCTGAAGACCGTCGCGAGGTCCCACTTCGACCACCGTCACCGGTTCAGTCACGAGGAGGGCTCCACGGTGGTGGTGTGCGTTCAAAGAATGCTTGCATACCCGCTCCACCTTCGGCACTGGCTCGACGATCCGCAATCGCTTCCGCAGTCAGCGTGGCTGGATCAGCGTGACCGGGAAGCTGTTGCAGCAACGCTTTCCAAGCCGCAATCGCGCCCGGGGCCGCACGCCGAATGCGGTCAATCGTGGCGTTGATGGCCAAGTCCAGTCCATCTTCATCAACCACCGAATGCACCAGCCCCAAATCTGCGGCTCGGGCGGCGTCGATGCTGGCACCCGTGATGCCCAAGGCGCGAACGGCCCCAGGACCCATCTTGCCCAAGAGGAATGGTGCGATCACTGCAGGAATGAGACCCAAACGAACTTCCGTCAGGGCAAAGCGCGCCGAAGGCAAGGCGTACGCCAAATCACACGCGGCCACCAAACCAACGCCGCCTCCGTACGCGGCCCCCTGCACGCGTGCAATGACCGGCTTGGGACAATCGCGCACCGCCGACAACATGGCGGACAACCCTTGGGCGTCGGCAATATTTTCATCGCGACTGGCCTCAGCCATCCGCCGCATCCACGCCAAGTCTGCACCCGCACTGAACGAGGGACCCTCGGAAGCCAACACCACCGCACGGATGGCATCCGCTTCGCCAACGTCTCGGAACGCGTCGTGCAAATCGGAGACCAATCCATCGTCAAAAGCGTTGTGACGTTCGGGATTGCTCAAACGCATCCGTCGCACATCACCTTCATCTTTGATCGTCAACTTGGTCATTCGGTCACATCCGGAACACCGAATGGGATCGGTCAGGCCATGGTTGATAGCGGGACACTTCAATGGCCCGCGCGAGCACCGCACGGGTTTCTCGAGGGTCAATCACACCGTCATCCCACAGCCGCGCGGAGGCAAACCAAGCACTGCCTTCGGTCTCGTACTTCTGCAACACGGGATCGGTGATCTCACGCGCTTCTTCTTCGGACAACGGCGGCTCACCCGCGGCTTCCCGTTGCGCATCCTTCACCGTGCGCAAGACGCCAGCTGCTTGAGGACCACCCATCACCGAGATGCGAGCGTTGGGCCACATCCACATCATGCGAGGACCAAAAGCTCGTCCGCACATGCCGTAATTGCCGGCACCGAAAGATCCCCCGATGACGACGGTGAATTTCGGAACGTTGGCATTGGACACGGCCGCCACAAGTTTCGCACCGTCCTTGGCAATGCCCCCAGCCTCGACCTTGGAACCCACCATGAAGCCCGTGATGTTCTGCAAAAACACCAAAGGAATGCCACGCTGCGAACACAACTCAACGAAGTGAGCGCCTTTGAGAGATGACTCCGAAAAGAGCACGCCGTTGTTGGCAACGATGCCGACACTCCAACCATCGATCCGGGCAAACCCGGTGACCAAAGAAGTGCCGTACTCCCGTTTGAACTCGTGGAATTCACTGGCATCGACCAAACGAGCAATCACTTCTCGAACATCCGATTGCACGCGGGCGTCCGCGGGAATCAGACCCAACAAATCCTCCGAGGAGAACTTGGGCGCTTCGGGGAGGGCTCGAGGAATGGGCTGCAGATGCGGCACTCCCAGATTGGCGACGATCGATCGAACCAGTTGGAGGCACTCTTCGTCGTTCTCGGCGATGTGATCCACCACTCCGCTGCGTTTGCCGTGGGTCTCAGCTCCCCCGAGGGTTTGATCATCAACATCTTCGCCGATGGCTGCTTTCACCAAAGGTGGACCGGCCAAGTAAATCGTACCGGTCCCTCGAACGATGATGGACTCGTCGCACATGGATGGCACATACGCACCTCCGGCCGTGCACGAACCCATGACGGCTGCGATTTGGGGAATGCCTTGGGCCGACAGCTGGGCCTGGTTGTAGAAGATGCGGCCGAAGTGATCCCGATCGGGGAAGACCTCGGACTGCAACGGCAAAAAGGCGCCGCCGGAGTCAACCAAGTACACACAGGGCAAACCATTTTCGGCCGCAATCTCTTGGGCGCGCAAATGCTTCTTGACCGTCAGCGGAAAATACGTGCCGCCTTTCACGGTGGCATCGTTGGCCACAATCATGCAGGGACGCCGCGCGATGTCCCCGACGCCACACACCATCCCCGCACTCGGCACCGGTGAGTCATACACCCCGTCGGCGGCGAAAGGGGCCACTTCCAAGAACATGCTCCCGGGATCGATCAATTGCTGAATGCGGTCTCGGACAAACAGCTTGCCACGGGCGGTGTGTTTGTCTCGCGCCTTCGCCCCGCCGCCCTCTTGAACGGCCGACCGGCGAGCGGCCAGTTCCGCACACGCGGCTTCCATGGCTTCCCGATTTTCGGAAGCCTTGGCCGGATCAAGTTCTTGACCAAGAGGGCGCATGCAGTGGTATCGGCTCTTCGGAGCCCCTCCTGTACCTCAGTCCAAAGAGAGGGATCGCTTCCAGAAGCCCAATCCTGCGGCTTCTTTGGCCATGGAGAGGGTTTCTTCCGCCACGGCATTGGCCCGGCGGCTGCCTTCACGCAAAATTTCGATGAGATCGTCGTCCCGGTCGTCCCAAGCGGCCCGGCGTTCACGCATGGGGGCGATCAGGGCATCAATGGCTTCGGCGACCTCGATTTTGATGTGGCCATCGCCAATGTCATCGCCCGCGGCGTAACGGCGTTCCAGTTCGGCCACGCGGTCAGCGTCGCTGATGAAGGTACGAACGTACTGGAAGAGCGCGTTTTCGATGTCCCCTGGCTCATCCGGAGACTGCCGACCGGTGTACAGCTTGCCGAGCTTCTTTTGGATCTGCTTGAGTTCGTCGGTGAGGAAGATCGCGTTGCCCAAACTCTTGCTCATCTTGTTGACACCATCGGTGCCCGGGAGACGAGCCACCTTGCCCACATCCGCTTCCGGGATGGGGAAGACGCCCCCCGCGGCGGCATGATCAGCATCTTCGGTCTTGGGGTCCACCCCGCAGTAGAGCTGATTGAACCGCCGGGCCACTTCGCGGGTCAACTCAATGTGGGGGATTTGGTCTTCACCGACCGGGACGGCGTGGGCGCGGAACGCCAAGATGTCCGCGGTTTGACCCACGGCATACAGCGGAAAGCCAAAGGAATAGTTGTCGCCCAGATTCTTGACCTTGATCTCATCCTTCAAGGTCGGATTGCGCATCACGCGGTTGTAGGGCAACAACATGGCGAACAAGTAGGTGAGCTCAGAAATCGCCGGCACTTCCGTCTGCAAGAAGATCGCCGTCTTCTCGGGATCGAGTCCCATGGCCAGATAGTCACGCACAATCTGCAACGTGTCGCGACGGATCTCGTCGGGCTTTTCACTGCGGGTGGTGAACGCGTGCATGTTGGCAATCAACACGAAGCATTCGGCCTGGCTCTGCAATTCGACGCGCCGGCGGACCGAACCGACCCAGTGGCCAAGGTGGAGTTGTCCGGTCGGGGTGTCACCGGTGAGCATGCGACGTTGCGTCATGACGAATCATCCTTCAAAAAGGGGGAAAGGGCCATCATACGGAAGCGGAGGTCGAGATCCACGTCAAGACAATGTTGAGGAGATTGAAAAGCACGTGAACCACCACCGCGCTCTCGATTCGACCGGTCTGGTCCCGCAAGATTCCCAAACCAAGACCCAATACGAAGAGTCCTGGCAAACCATCCCATTGCACCGCCCCGAGATGTGCGGCGGCAAAAAGACCAGCGGTCAGGACCACCCCCCATCGCGCCGATCCCAGCAGGCGAGAGAGGGCCGGCTGCAAGAAGCCGCGGAAAGCAACCTCTTCCAGCCATGGCACGGCCAACGTGACCAAGAGCACAAAAATCGGCACCACCCAACCCGAACTCTCAATCAACATCGCCAAAGAGGCATGCCCCACGGGATCGGAGGGTTCCCCGGCAACAACCTGACGCATCAACGACGCTGCCGTGGCCACACCCACCACCACCAACCACACCGGGAGGAACCGACGAATGCCGAGGCGCATGGCGGCCTGGCGTGAGATTTGATGGGGCAAGGGCAAGGTGGGAAAAAACCGGGTGACCGTCGCCAGCAGGATCAGCTGCAACGGCAAACTGAGCACCAACCCCAAGGTGTGCACTTCCAACTCCGTCACTGGATACGCGGACTGGATCGGCGCCACCAAGCCCTGGCCCAAAAGTCCCAAGAGCATCAAGCCGGCAAACACGAAGAATCCTTCGGCTGGTGATCGATTGGTGGTGCTCGCGCTGTCGGGCAGGGCGTACCATCCAGCCGAGCGGCCGTGCAGGACCACGACCGCCGCCGCCCCAATCAGGATGCCATCGAACACTGTCATGACCATCTTGGATGAAATCGTCTCAGAGACCCGCGCCACATTGGAATCGGCCCTTGATCGCGACGCGCTCGCGGCCGGAGCCGCTGGGGATGCCCCGCCTACCCGCTCATTGATCCACGCTCTGGACGCCCCGGGCCCCTTCCGCGTCATCGCGGAGTTCAAGCGAAAATCACCTTCCGGTGGAGAAATCCGGCCGGGTTCCACCCCCCAGGAGGTGGTCTCGGCCTACGAGACTGCCGGGGCCGCCGCCATCTCCTGCCTTACGAACCAGACCTACTTCGGTGGCACGCTGGAGGATTTGAAGGCCGTGAAGGCCTCGGTGGAGATCCCCGTACTCCGCAAGGATTTCGTGGTGGATCGCCGGCAACTGCTTGAGGCTCGCGGGGCCGGAGCTGACGCGGTCTTGTTGATTGCCGAGTGCCTCCCCGGTCAGGCGTTGGATGACCTTGCGGGCGAAGCATTGGCCTTGGGACTCGATGTCTTGTTGGAAATCCACGATGGTGAAGAATTGCCCCGGGCTCAAGCTTGGGCCGAACAACACCCCACCCAGATCCGCTTGGGCATCAACAACCGCAACCTTCGCACCATGACCACCGACCTCGGACACATCGAGGCCCTGTTGCCCCAACTGCCCGATCCCAGCAAAGTGGTCGCCGAGTCTGGTTTGCGAGAGCCCGCCGACCTCGCCCGCATGCAACGGGCGGGCATTCGGAATGGTTTGATTGGCGAACACTTGATGCGGCAACCTGAACCCGGGGAAGCGCTGCGGGCCTTGCTTTCTGGTTCGTGATTTCCCACCCAAGCGGCCGATGAGAGAGGAACATGCCTCTTGCCCGATTGGAACACCCCAAAGATGGTCGCGCGGACCTGGTCTTGGCCCACCCCGAGCGACGCAATGCCACATCGATTGGCTTGCTGGAAGAAGCCATTCGCTTGATCCAAGGTGTGGGCAGTGACCGCAGTGTTTTGGTGATTCGAGGAGAAGGGCCACATTTTTGTGCCGGGATCGACCTCGACGAGGTGCTGGAGAGCTCGGACACCTGCTTTCGGCTGCTCCGTTTGCTGTCCCAACTGATGCGCGAGGTTCGGCGTGTGCCGGCCATCACGATTGCGCCGGTTCAGGGCGCTGCCATTGGTGGCGGATTTGGCCTTTTGTGTGCCTGCGACTTTGCCATTGGCACGCCAAATACGAAAGTGGGCTATCCCCCGATTGAACTGGGGCTTTCACCAGCACTCATGACGCCATGGCTGGTGCAAAAAATTGGACCCTCAGCCGCCCGAGCGTTCATGCTTCGGGGGGGCACCACCACGGGCACGGAAGCAGCTCGCTTGGGATTGTTGACCGATCTGGTGGACGAGGAAGAACTTTCAGAATCCACCGACCGTTTGGCCGATCAACTTCTTGGCGCGGATCCCACCGCGCTGCGAACAACCAAACGGTATTTGAACCATTTTGAGGGTTCCGATCAGGATTTGATCCTTGATCATGCGGCTGACGTATCAGCCACTTTGATGTCCAGCGACGCCACCCAGCGTCGTGTTTCCTCTTTCCGCCAACCTCCCAACCCACACTGAGTACGACCACGAATGATCACCACCCTCGCTGCTTTGGCCCTGCTGGCCGCCGACGACGACTGGAACTTCAAACTGTCTTTGGGCTTTGACGCCTCTGGTGATGCCCAGACCGTCACCAATTTTCGAGTAGATATTGAAGGGGACCAGAAAACCGAAGAACACACGTACGAAACCTTGCTTCGTATTCAGTACGGAGAAAGCGAAGGCGTTCGAATCCGGAACGACGTGGAAGCTCGGTTTCGGGGCGACTGGAAATGCGGCGAAGAGCGATGGGGCCTGTTCAGTGACACGCGATATCGAATCGACGAATTCCAAAACTTTGACACCCGGCTCACCGAATCTCTGGGGGGGACGTACCGGATCTACGAGAACGAAGGCGAAAAGAAATGGAACCTTGACGCCGTGTTCGGGGGCGGTTTCCGCCTGGACAGTGGACTGAGCGATCCAAATGCAGACGAATTCGTGCCCGAAGGCAACATTGGCTTCCGGGGTTCCATGGAACCCTCTGAACGCCAAACCCTCAAAGGGTCATTGTTCCTGTATCCCGATCTGGATGGACTCGAGGACTACCGAACGTTCACCAACATCGATTGGAACTACATGCTCGACCCGGATCAAGGCCTGTCGCTCCGCATCAACGCGGACCAGGAGTACGACACCGCTCGATTGGTGCGGAGCGCTTGGAACGTCAAAGTCATGGTTCAAGTGGAGCTTTAAGAGCTTGGCCGGCGTTTGACGCCCGAACCTGGCTTTTCACCTTTGGCAATTGGCTTCGAAGCCCGAGAACGCCCCTTCCGGCGCACCGTTTCATGCCGTACCCGGCGGGATTTTGGTGGCCGGGTGCCCGAAGGCTTCTTGGCGTGCGGCTCGTAACCCTCGACTGCTTCAAGCGGTTCGCTGATGTCACACGCCTTGGCCAATTTTCGCCACAGGTTCCGCTCGGTCGGCATCACCAAAGCCACCGCAGTGCCTCGTCCTCCACCGTGTCCAGCGCGACCAGAACGATGAACGTACCCATCTGGCTCCAGCGGAATGTCGTAGTGCACCACGGTTTTGACCCGTTCAATGTGCAATCCCCGGGCCGCGACATCGGTCGAGATCAACACTTCGACATGACCTTCGGTGAAATCAGACAACGCTTGCCGGCGGGCCGATTGCGAGCGGTCACCGTGAATGGAATCGCAGGCGATGCCAGCTTCACGCAGGGCCTTGGCCACGAAATCCACGCGGCGGCGGGTGCGGCAGAACACCAACACTCCCCTTCGGCTTGGAAGGATCTTCTCCAGCAACAGCGGGATCTTGCGTAAGCCGGGGACCGCAATGGGGCGATGTTTCAGATTCGCCGCCGTTGAACCTTCGGGATCGACTTCGAGACGAACTGGATCGGTCAAGAATCGTGCGGACAAACGCTCGACCTGCTTCGGCATGGTGGCACTAAAGAGAAGGTGCTGTCGTCCCGCGGGAAGTTCGGACAGCAGCGACTCGATTTGGGGCAAAAAGCCCATGTCCATCATTCGATCTGCTTCGTCGATGGCGGCCACCGAAAGATTGCACCAATCGAAAATCCCCTTTTCCCCCAACTCCCGGACTCGACCCGGGGTGGCCACGAGGAGTTCAGCACCATCGGAGATGGCCTTGGTCTGCGGCCCGATGGGTGATTTCCCCACCGCGACGGCGACTGTGAATCGAAGACGTTTGGTCAGCAGCTCCGCTTCTTGAGCCACTTGAAACGCCAGTTCACGTGTTGGCACCAGCACCAGACCACGCAACCTGGCCGCACCCTTCGCCAAGGGCTTCTTGGGTTTTCGACCGTGAAGACGACCTTTGGGGATCTGTGCTTCTTCCACGATGCGCTGGATCATGGGCACCAAGTACGCGAACGTCTTGCCCCGACCAGTTTGCGCAATGCCAATGACATCTTTCCCGTCAAGCGCTGGCGGGATCGCAGCAGCTTGAATGGGTCTGGGCTCTGTCGCGCCGGCGGACCCGAGGTTCTTCACCAGAACGGTTTCCACCCCAAGAGCATCGAAGTCTTCAGCGTTGGCATTTTTTCTTGTCATTCGTGAAACATTGTGCGACCAAAATGAGGTTTGGGTCGTATGCTCAATCTGGAATGCGAAACTTTTCTTCCGAACACGTCCACCAAGCCGCCCAAAAGGGCTTGCCTGTCCGTGCGCGAAGCAAAGCGATCGCCCTTCCGCTGAACAATTCCCATGATGCTCGACGGTGCCCGAAGGCGTATTCCGCCCTGGTCGCCCTTTGCGTGGTCACCACTGTGGTTTCCATCTGCATTTCCACCCTCATGCTCCATGTCCTTGAGCGAGGGGTCTCCTAGAGCACACGCGAATTCATCGCACGACTCTTGAAGGCCCCGCAACTCGCGGGGCCTTTTTTCATTTCCTCCTTTTTCTTCAACCCCAAATAGGAATCCCACCATGACCATCACCATGCTTGCCAAAATCGTCGCCCCATCCGCCGTCGTCGCCCATCCTTGCCTCCGTCGAGGCCGTGGTGACAGTCCCTCGGGAGGTGCCGCATGAGTCCTGCAGACTTTTTGAACACCTCCGTCTCGTTCTCCAACCCACCCCAGCAGCAAGGAAGCCCTCTCGCGGGCATGCTCTCCGCGCTCGCGGCATCCCTTGAGACCACCAACGACAATGTGGTCTTCCAATTGGACCCCTGGGATGATTTGGCCGCGGCCCGTGCCTGGATGAACCTGGCCGGTCCACAAACTCTGGTGCTGCCCCGTTCGCAAAGCGATCAGGCGTCGCCGGCCCGCATCCTCGCGGTCACCGGGCTCCCCGGCCGAGCACTTGCCGATGGGGCCGTTGTCCCGACCCGCGCGATCGCTGACTTTGTTCGCGTGGCCGACCTCAAGCAAGTGGTTCTGGTGGACATCTCAGGCCCGGTTGATGTCTCGGATGTGCTGTTTTTTCGAACCGTGCTCCAACGCCATCTTGGCTTGTTGGCCGCAGAACCAAGAGTGCAACGCGTGCTCCAACAATCCGGCACTTCGGTCATCTTCGAAGCCCGCGAACGGCAAGACGCACTGGAATGCATGTCCGATGCTTTGATGCAATACGCCCAACGCTTCTTGGGGACCGATGCCGAAATGTCACGACCGCCCGCGGACATGATGGATCGTCTGCTCAGCGCGAGCGGTCGGATTCGCATCCGCCCCATGGAAACCGAACGCGGCATGACGCATCTGGACATCGGTGTCCAAGTCGAACCCGACCTTCAGAGTCCCGCTGGTGTGGCGGTGCTCTACGACACCATCACTGGTCAATGGCACGACCAATAGATCCCCTCCCAAGATCCCCCCTTTGCCATGCCCGACCGACTCCACGGGCATGAATTCAACCTGGTGCATGAGACCCGCGGGCGCACCTCCACCCCCGCGGGTCTCACCCAGGGACGGAGCTTGGCAAATCGAATCCGTCAGTCCCGCATGCGAGCGGCTTCAGCGTGAACGGCCATCCCAGTGGGGAGGCCGATGATCCACCGCTTCGTCCGTGGCTTGATTGGGCTTGGTGCGTTCATCAATAGCTTGCAGTGCCCCGTGCAACTCCCCCAACTTCGGCTCGATCCGATCGGTCTGGGTCGCCACCCGAGTCAGTTCACTGTTGAGTTGATCTTGGGTGTGTTGCAAAAAGGCCAAGGATTCCTCGAGCTGAACCAGCCGGGCTTCCAAGCGAGCAACACGTTCGGACAACTCATTGGCATCGGTCATCAGATCACCGGATCGTGCTTGGGCAGATTGTGGGCTTCTTCGGTGCGGAGCTCGACCAAGGTTTCTCCCGGGGCCAATTGCATTTGCTGCGCGGTCTCGTCAGAAACAAAGTCAGAGTGGCACGCGGCTTTGCCATCTTCATCACCCGATTGGACTCGACCTTTGGTCTTGGCCGCCAAGCGATGGATCTCATCCGGCGAAAGCACGCCACGCTGTTCCAGAATTTTGCGCTGCTCATCGTTCAACGCGGCACTGAGGGTTGGTTTGTCCCAAGCGTTCTCGGTGGTCTTGCCACTGGCAAATTCCTGAATCTCTTTCGAAATCCGAACGCTGCACCAATCGTGTCCGCACATGGCACAGAAATCCGTGTCCACATCCAAATCTTCGTCGTGGTACGCCCGGGCCAAGTCTGGATCGAATGACAAGTCAAAGTGACGCTGCCAATTGAGAGCCGCACGGGCCTTGGTCAACTCGTCATCGTTGTCACGACTTCCGGGGATGCCCAAAGCAATATCAGCGGAGTGGGCGGCAATGCGGTACGCCACACAGCCCTGCTTCACGTCGTCCCGCTTGGGCAGACCAAGGTGCTCTTTCGGAGTCACGTAACAGAGCATGGATGCACCGTGGTACGCCGCCATGGTGGCGCCGATCGCGCTGGTGATGTGGTCGTAACCAGGGAACATGTCGGTGACCAGGGGGCCAAGGACATAGAAGGGGG
Organism: uncultured Phycisphaera sp.; assembly: GCA_963978155.1. Classification (GTDB taxonomy): domain Bacteria; phylum Planctomycetota; class Phycisphaerae; order Phycisphaerales; family SM1A02; genus UBA8653. The sequence goes on from CAXBRK010000026.1 coordinate 11,014, forward strand.
CACCGTGACACAGTCGGCGCTGCAACTTCATGTTCCATTCAATTTGATCCACGGGGACATGGCCTGGGCCTTCGACCATGGCTTGAACACCATGTCGCCAAGCCCGCTCAACCAGTTCTCCAATGGTGGAAAGTTCTGCAATCTGAGCGGCATCAGTGGCATCGGCCAAACCACCCGGACGCAACCCATCTCCGACGGAGAACGTGACATCGTGCTCCCGGCAGATTTCACAAATGTCATCCCAACAGTCGTACATGGGGTTTTGTTGACCGTGCTGGATCATCCATTTGGCCAGGAGTGATCCGCCTCGGGAAACGATGCCAATCACCCGGTCACGAACCAGCGGGATGTGTTCTTTGAGCACCCCAGCGTGGATGGTGAAGTAATCCACCCCTTGCTTGGCTTGATGGCGGCAGGTGTCCAAGATGATCTCTCGATTGAGGTCTTCAATCTTTCGGCCGATGATCATCGAGTAGATGGGCACGGTGCCGATCGGCACGGTGCTCTCGGTCAAAATGGCTTCGCGGCACGCGTCGAGATCGCCACCGGTGGACAAGTCCATCACCGTGTCGGCGGTCCAACGTTCGGCCCACTTCAACTTTTCCACTTCCTCGTCGGTGCCAGATGAAACCGGTGACGCGCCCATGTTGGCATTGACTTTGGTGCGACTGGCCCGGCCGATGGCCATGGGGTCCAGCTTGTTGGCGAGGTGGTTGCGGTTGGCCGGAATCACCAAACGCCCAGATGCCACTTCGTCACGAACTTGCTCAGGCGTCAGATGGGGCTCTCGTTCGGAGACCCGGCGCATTTCTTTGGTCACGGTGCCAAGGCGAGCATGTTCCAACTGAGTGATGGGGACAAAGCCTTCTGGAGCAATGGCACGAATGGGCTCGGTTCCGCGGCCATGTCCCAGACACCCGTCGGGATGAGATTCAATCGACCAGCCATCGGGAAGAAAGTCCCAAGCGGTCTTGTCCGACGGCTCTGGCATGCCCGGTGTGTCCGGACTGGAATAGGTTCGAGGACCGCCCACTTGAGGAGGATTGGCAAAGCATCCTGGTGTGGTCCCCGTGGGGACGGTGGCCGGGTCGGTGGCTCCAAGCAGAGGTGGGTTGGTGAGGTCCATGGTGGTCCTTTGACGCAAACAGAGGACGGGCCGATGGGGCGAAGGGCACGCATCCCTCCGCCGGCACGACCCGGATCAGGTGCAACGGGTTCTTCTCAGCGGCACAAACCGCGCCCCGTGCGTGCAGAAGAAGTATAGGGATGGGGCAGACCGCGACGATAGATGTCTATGCGCTTTGCCCGATTGGCTGGATTGCTCTTGGTGGGATGTGGAGGGATCGCCCGTGTTGACGGCAGTGACCCCATGTCGCCCAAAGAACTGGTCGATCCCCTATTCGAGGCATTTGCAGAAGATCCGCCCGAGTCGTTGCCCATCACCGGACCCGTCAATCTGGACGTGGACATCTTCCGCGGCGATGTTTTGGTGCGGCGGGCGGAAGGCTTGGACTCCCCAAGACTGATCACGACCCGTCGAGCCGATTTTGGCGCTGGTCGATCCGAAGATGGCTACGTGGCCTTGGACGATGTCCAGATCAAGGCCAGAGTCGAATCTGGTCCGGAAGGACCCGTCTTGGTGATCAAAGCCAGCAGTGGTCATCCCGAAGCCGCGCAAATGCGAACCGATCTCATCATTGAGCTTCCCGAGCCCGTTGGCGTGCGCGTTCGTTCCGGCTTTGGACACATCGAAGTCCGAGGCTGCGTTGGTCCCATTGATGCGCAAACCAACGAAGGCAACGTGCTGGTGCGCTCCCACCGCCCTTTGCAAGGTGACGTGACGGCGATTTCCAATCGTGGAGCGGCCTTGGTGGCGGTCCGAGGTGAGACCGAAGCCATGGTGGATTTGGAAGCCATGGGGGGTGAAGCCAGAAGCCGCGTCATGGGCGCAGGCCTCAAAATCCTGCCCGGGACCACCGCCAGCCGGTTCAAAGGGGTGATGAACGAAGGCACGTGGATGATCACGGTCCGGGCCACCGAAGCCAACGCCAGCTTCCACGCCATCCCCAACCCAGAATTCACCGCGTTTCACTTTGACACCCCGTGAGCAGTGACCGCGAAGTTTGGGACCATTGGTACCGCCAAGCCCAAGCCCAGGGCTACCGCTCAAGAGCGGCCTTCAAATTGATCGACATCGACGACAAGCGAAAGGTCATTCGCAAAGGTGACCGCGTCCTTGATGCCGGCTGCGCGCCAGGATCGTGGTGTGAAGTCGCCTTGCAAAGAGTGGGACCGGAAGGGGCCGTGGTGGGCATCGACCTCCAAACCGTGGAGTGGCGAGAAGCCCCCCCCAATTTACGCCTCATTGAAGGCGATTTTCTCCAAGCGTCGGCAGAATCGCTGCTTGAAGGGGTCGAAAGTCGCCGCCGGGGGCCGACCCGGTTTGATGTGGTGCTTTCGGACATGATGGCGTTCACAACGGGCTCGCAAGGCACCGACCACCACGCTTCGGCCCGCATTGTGGAACGGCTCTTGGCGAGCTTGCCCGCGCTGCTCCGCGAAGGCGGGAATCTGGTGTACAAAATCTTCGAAGGTGAACGCTCACCAGAACTCCTGCAAAAGACACGCGACTGTTTTGAAAAGGCCAAGCCCTACAAACCAGCCGCCAGCCGGGATGATTCCGTCGAGATCTTTGTCGTGGGCCACGGCTTCATTCCTGAAGCCGCCCCGGCCATGCCACCAGAACCCAAACGTGGACCACCATCACCTGGTCCAGGCTGGGGCCGCTGATTCTTGCGCGGCGCGCCATTTGCATTGAAGAACTTTGTCTTTTCTCCTCATGCCAGCGTGTGAACGTTGGCAATTGTCGGTAGGCTTCCGCGCACTCCGACTCCTTTCGCAACGGGGTACCGCAGGTGGAGCGGTACCTCGTTCTTTTTTGGGGTCAGTTCAGCCGTCAATACAAGAACGAACCCCGGCAAAGGGGGTCTTTGATCTGGGTGCTCTTGACTTTGGGTCAGCGCAACGCGGCTTGGGCATGCTCCACCGCCGCGCGGAACATGCGCTGCCCGGTGGTGGTGGCGGAGGCAGGACGTCGGGTCCAAGCAGGGTGCTGTGAATGCCGCGTCCAACGTTCTGGGTGAGGCATCAAGCCCAGCAACAACCCAGTGGGATCGCAGATCCCCGCGATGGCCTCGTCTGAGCCGTTGAAATTGTCTTGGTACCGCACCGCAACCTGTTGGTCATCCACCAAGCGAGACACCGTTTCTGCACTGGCAACAAATCGACCTTCACCATGAGCGCTGGGCAGTTCGTGCCCATCTTCTGCGGCAAGATCTTTCGTCCAAATACACCGACTATCGGGAAAATCCACGCCGGTCCAGCGATCCTCGAACCGCCCTGAGACGTTCGGCGCCAGAGCCACTTCGGGACGGGACGGGGCCGGTCCAGGGAGCAAGCCGCACTGGACCGCGGTTTGAAAACCATTGCATGGGGCGATCATGGGGACCCCCCGGTCCAACAAGCGAGACAACACCGGAACAACCCGCTCGCGCATCAACGCGGCTTTGATTCGACCAGCCGCAACGGCATCGCCATACGCGAACCCGCCAGGAAGGCCCACGAGTTCCGCGCCATCAAGTGCTTCTGGCGCATCCAAAATGCTGTGCAACTGCACCGTTTGGCAAGAAGCTCCTGCGTCCTCGAATGCTTGCGCCAGTTCGAGATCGCAGTTGGTCCCTGAAGTCACAATCACCATGGCTTGCATCAACCGGCCTCCTTACCAATCCAGCGGCGCGAGCCAACGCTGCCGCAGTGCATCCAAACTCTCTTCCATGCCCAACGCGGGAACTCGAAGAACACCGTCTTCGTGAACGCGACCCACCACAGCGTGGGGGGCATCACCCAAGGCCGCAACCACAGCATCCACATGTTCCGGGGCAACCTCGAGGAGATATCGAGAAGGTGTTTCTGCAAATGCAGTCACCATGGGATGCGCGGCATCTCCGGGAACCGCAGCCAGATCAAGCTCGATGCCCAAGCGGCCCGCGAAGCCCATTTCTGCGGCAGCCACCAACAGGCCACCTTCGCTCAAATCGTGAGCAGAGCACACACCACTTGTGCGAATGGCCCGGGCGACCGCTTTGGCATTGGCAGGGCCAGCCTGAAGGTCGAGCAGAGGAATTTCCCCTGAGCCGCCAGGCAGAATTCCGCCGGCCAGTTCGGTCACATGTGCTCCACCAAGATCGGCGGTGGTGACTCCCACCAGCATCAACACATTCCCAGCTGACTTGGCGTCCATGGAGGTCACGAAGCGCTCGGCTTCGACCGGCGCGAAACCGCTGATCAAGAGCGTGGGCGGGATGCGAATCACATCACCTTCTTCCGTCCGGAACTGGTTGTTCAGAGAGTCTTTGCCGGAGATGAAGGGCGCGCCGTAAGCCGTGGCCCCGTCGTAACACGCGAGCGAAGCTCGGACCAATTCACCCATGCGCACTTCGTCGTCACAGCCTGGCCAACAGAAGTTGTCCAAGATGGCGATCCGCTCGGGATCAGCTCCGGTGCAAACCAAATTCCGAACGCATTCGTCGATTGCCGCCAAACCCATGCGATACGGATCCGCACACCAAGCGGTGGCCAGACCATTGGCAATCGCCAAACCGCGTTCCGAGCCGGGGACCGGACGCACCACCGCAGCATTGCCTGGCCCGTCGGCATGGGGGCCCACCAATGGTTTGGCGACCGAACCGCCTTGCACTTCGTGGTCGTACTGCCGAATGATCCAGTGCTTGGAAGCCAAGTTCGGATGGCCCACCAGTCCGGAAAGCAGATTGGCCGCATCCGGCGCGTGGTCCAGGGTTGCCGGAACCGGTGGGGTTGCAAACGTGGCTTCACGCTCGAGCCGTGGAATGCCGTCGTGCAAGAAGGACATGGGAAGACGGCCGACTTCCACGTCGTGGTGACGCAAGATCAATTCGCGATCTGGCGTGCCAAACACACCAAGATCACACCACTCCACGTCATGACGAGTGCAGATGTCGGCGAAGGCTTCGATATTTTCTTCCGGAACCGCCAGGACCATGCGCTCTTGCGCCTCACTGATCCAAATTTCGGTGGGCGTCAAACCATCGTATTTCAGAGGCGCCCGTTCCAACTGAACTTCGGCACCAAGCTCTTCTCCCATCTCGCCGATCGCACTGGAGAATCCGCCGGCACCGCAATCGGTCATGGCCCGGAACAAACATCCTGCGTCGTGGTCCCGCGCTTCAAGCAAAGCGTCGAGGAACTTTTTCTCAACAATTGGATTTCCAATTTGCACCGCATGACTGAACTCATCGGCGTGGGTGTCCGACAATTCCGCCGAAGAGAATGTTGCGCCGTGAATGCCATCTCGGCCGGTGCGGCCGCCAACCGCAATGATGCGGTCGCCCGGCTTGGGATCACCATGCACAAAAGCACGAGGCATCACCCCAACCACGCCGCAGAACACAAGCGGGTTACCGACGTGCCGATCATCGAACCACACCCCCCCGTTCAATGTGGGGATACCCATACGGTTGCCGTAGTCACGCACCCCGGCGACCACCTGTTGCAAGATGCGTCGCGGAGGCAAGCAGCCGGAAGGTACGTCTGCCAAATCAGGGTCGGCCACGCAGAAGACATCGGTGGCGGCAATGGGCTTGGCCCCAAGACCCGTCCCGATGACATCGCGGATGCACCCGCCGATTCCAGTGGCGGCACCGCCATACGGCTCGATTGCGCTGGGGTGGTTGTGGGTTTCAACTTTGAAGCACACCGCGTGGTCGTCATCAAAAGCCACCACGCCTGAGTTGTCGACAAACACCGAAAGCAACCAATCGGCACCCTCACTGATCATGCGGTTGGTGGGCGCGGCCACGAGGTTGGCGAGGAGATTTTCGATGGTGTGCGAACCATCTTCATTTTGGGTGACCCCTTCGCGTTCGCCTGCAGGCATCTCGCCTTCGTACCGAACCCGACTCTTCAGCGTTTTGTGAACGCAGTGCTCGCTCCAAGTTTGGGCGAGAGTCTCCAACTCAATTTCACGAGGATTGCGACCCAACTTTTGATAACGGTCGCGGATCTCGCGCATTTCCTCCAACGACAAGAACAAGTGGGCTTCACGCGACAACTGCATCAACGCAGCGTCGTCAAGACCAATCAGCGCCACTTCACGAACTTCAAATTCTCGGGGAGGCGCGACCCGGAAGGCTTCGGGATGGAGCGGCGCATCGTGAACTTCTTGAATCACTTCGTTCGCGAGGGCTCGGCGGGCCAAGTCCGAAGCGGCGGCTGGATCATGGGACGCAAAGTCGTAGCGGGTGCCGGTGCGAACATTGGGCGAAGAGCCCAACAAACGTTGGGCGGCAAATTCCACCGCCTCAGCTTCGGGATCGGTGACCCCAGGACGAGGATGCACTTCGATGACTGTTCCCGCAACTGGTGCGACCCCAACCACGGCATTTTCGGTGACGGGATCGCACAACAGGTCTTCGATCAACCGCTCAATGGCCGGTTGATCAAGATCCCCTTCCAAGAGATACACCGAGGCGACTTCAACGTGCTCGGGAACGGGCAAACCAAGTGCTTCTGCTTCAGAACGTACGTGTCGAGAACGTGGATCTTGATCCGGTTGCAGGGATCGGACTTCAACGCGATGCACTTGGGGCATGGGGGCTCCTCGAGGAAGCAAGAATCCTACGAAATCAAACAGATCCTTGGCGCGGCGTACACTGGACGCACCATGCAAGAAGTGCTGCTGTACACCGATGGTGCTTGCTCTGGAAACCCTGGCCCCGGAGGCTGGGCGTGGGTGCGCCTCGAAGGAGAGCGCCAGCAGGAAGCCAGTGGCGCTGACGCCACAACCACCAACCAGCGGATGGAGCTCGAGGCGGCCGCCGAAGGGTTGGAGGCCTTGACGGAACCTGCCAACGTACGCTTGATCTCCGACAGCAAGTACGTGGTCCAAGGGCTGAACGAATGGATGGATGGCTGGATTCGAAACGGCTGGCGCAACGCTTCCCGAAAGCCTGTGGCCAATCAAGACCTGTGGCAACGCTTGCAAACGCAACGCGAACGCCATCAACTCACCGCCGAATGGACCCGCGGCCATGCTGGCAACACCCACAACGAACGTTGCGATCAACTGGCCGTGGCGGCCATTGAGCAACTTCGGTCCGGTGGAGGGGCGTGTTGATGTTCGGGCATTTGGGCGTTGCCGGAACCACACTCGCAACGTTGCTCTGGGGAGGCACCCCCTGGCAAGATGCTCCAAGCAGTCCCCCGCTGACGTTCCGCATGGAAGGCACCGTGGCGTTCCGACCCGAGGACACCCCAAAGGACCAATTTGTGGTTTTTGGGGCCGGCCACGAAATCCAAGACACTCTGGACATCCCCCAGCCCCCTCCCGGCGGTCGTTTGCTGTTGGTTCTGGATGCCATCCCCGTTCTGGGGGAAGACGGATTGCCCGTCGACAACTGGACCCGCCCCGCCCGGGTCGTGGCCGAGACCCCCTCTGGAGATTTGGAACTGATTCGAGCGATGACCGGCTACGGCGCCGGGGGACGCTTCGTCCAAGACATCACCGCGCTCGCCCCAGCCCTTGGCCAGCGCTGCAGGCTCAAAGCGGCCCTGGCGGGATATCCGAAGGTGCCCACTTGGTCACTGAGGGTCCAGCTGGTCACCGAAGAAGAAGGTGCAGGCCACCGCAATCCAGATTTCTGCCAGCCGCTGTGGCTTGAAGAGGTCATGCGTCCCGGCAGTTCCGTTGCCCAGACCATCACCATCCCTGAGGGCGTTCGGGCCCCTCGAATCATGTTGCGGTCCACGGGTCACTCCGCCACCGGTTCGGCGTACCACGAGTTTGTGTCATTGACCCACGTGGTCCGAGTGGATGGTCAAGAAGTGGCTCGATTTCGACCCTGGCGGGAAGACGGAGGCACCACACGGCGCCTGAATCCATCCGCCGGTAGGCCAGATCCGTCGAATCCCGGCCTCCTTGCCTCCGATTTGGACCGTTCAGGCTGGGTCCCCGGGCAGAAAGTGGAGCCCCGGATCCTCCCCTTGCCCGAATTGACCCCCGGCCCCCACACCGTGACCCTGGAACTGCTCGCGACCACCCCGCAAATGGACCGGAATCAGCCTATTGAGGGGTACTGGATGCAATCGGCGGCGGTTGTGGCGGACGATGAAGTCCTTGCCCCATCGCCCGGGACCCGCTAAACTTGGCGACTCGCCCCATGTCGGGGCAGCTCCCGAGATTTTTTATGCCAACCACCAACCAACTCATTCGCCGTCCCCGCGAGCAGCAGTACTCCACTTCCAAGTCACGCGACTTGAAGAACTGTCCGCAGCGTCGAGGTGTCTGCCTCCAAGTGCGGACCGTGACCCCCAAGAAGCCAAACTCCGCGCTTCGAAAGGTTTGCCGGGTTCGTCTTTCCAACGGCAATGAAGTGACGGCGTACATCGGTGGCGAAGGCCACAACTTGCAAGAACACTCCATCGTGCTGGTGCGTGGTGGCCGGGTTCGTGACCTTCCTGGTGTGCGATACCACGTGGTTCGCGGAGCACTCGACACCTTGGGCGTCGACGCCCGACGCAACGGCCGCTCCAAGTACGGCGCGAAGAAGCCGAAGGCCAAGTAATCAATCCACTCTTTTTCATTTCCCTTCAAACACAAACTGGGGCCAGTAATCGCCACACGCGGCGGTGAACGACTTTGAAAGCAGGCCCGGAGGACTCCAATGGCTGGACGTATTACCAAAAGTGAAGATCAACTTCGTCCCGACCCACGCTACGGCGACAAGGTCGTTTCGAAATTCGTGAACTGCATCATGCTCGGCGGACGCAAGACCGCTGCCGAAGGCTGCCTCTATGGCGCCTTTGACATGATCGACGGTCGCTTGCAAAAAGAACGCCCCGAAGGTCTCCCCGCGGATGCCATCGGCGTCTTCCACCAAGCTCTGGAAAACGTGAAGCCCAACGTCGAAGTCCGTTCCAAGCGGGTCGGCGGTGCGAACTACCAGGTCCCCGTCCCGGTGACCCAACGACGACGCCAATCCTTGGCGTTCCGCTGGATCATTCAAGCAGCCCGCTCGGAGAAGGGTCGCCCCATGGCCCAACGGCTCGCCAAAGAGCTCTGGGATGCCGCCCGCAACGAAGGCAAAGCCGTCAGCGTGCGTGAGCAAACCCACCGCATGGCCGAAGCCAACCGGGCGTTCGCCCACTTTGCCCGCTAAGCGGGAAAGTGCTCGCAACACCCTCATTTTGAACTTCTCCCGGGACGCCTCTGGCGTCCCGGGCTTTGTTTCACCCCCCATCGCCTAGGCTCCCCTCCATGACCGTGCATCGGTACCACCGCCAAACCTTGCTCGAAGGCATTGGGACTGAAGGCCAAGAACGACTCCGGTCCGCTTCGGTGCTGGTGGCTGGAGTAGGTGCGCTGGGCTGTGCGGTGGCCGATCATTTGGTCCGGGCCGGCATCGGACATCTTCGACTGATCGACCGAGATCTCGTCGAGCCAACCAACCTCCAACGGCAATGTTTGTTCGCGGAGGATGATGTGGGATCGCCCAAAGCCGCCGCGGCCGCCGCCCGGCTCCAAGCCATCAACCACGAAGTGCAACTGGATGTGGTGGTGGATGACCTCCGGCCCGCAGTCGCCAATGACATGATTGCAGGCTGCGATGCCATCGCCGATGGGCTCGACAATTTTGCCACACGATTCCTCCTGAATGACTTGTCGGTGAAGTTTGGCTTGCCCTATGCCTACGGCGGCGCGGTTGGCTACGAAGGCACCGCCGCATTGCTGAGGCCGTCGCCCAAACATCGGAAGCAACGCATCACACGGGAAATCTCGGAACATGAATCAGGGCCATGCCTGCGCTGCCTCGTTCCTGAAGCCCCGCCAGCCCATCACACCCCAACCTGTGATACCGCTGGAGTGTTGGCTCCCGTGGTGGCCGTGGTGGCCGGGCTCCAAGCCGCCGCATTGATCCAATATCTCGCGCACAGTGACCAATCCGTGCCGCAGGTCCTCACCCGCTTTGATGCTCGGGCGATGCGGATGCATCAACTCGACATCAGCGGATCAAGACGTGAAGACTGTTCAACCTGCACGCAAGGTCAATTTGACGAGCTCGAGAACACCAACGGCAACCAGGCCACCACCATTTGCGGACGCGACTTGATCCAACTGCTTCCCCCCGAGCCCAAGGCTACCGATCTGGACGCACTGCACCAACGGCTCTCGGACCACGGCTCCTTTGAACGCCAGACGTTCCTCCTTCGCGGCACGCTCGATGCTGAATTTGATGCGGAAGGGAAGCCAATCGGACTGACCGTGTTCTCAGATGGACGGGTGTTCGTGCACGGCGCCGTGGACGCCACTCAAGCTCGCGCGGTCAACAACCGCTGGCTGGGGGGCTAACACGTTCAACAAAGGGACGGCGGAGACAGCGTGGATCAGACGATCAGTCGCCGGAAGCAGCAAAACCGAAGTACGCCGCCGCGCCGATGCCCAGCCAAACCAAGCCCTTGACCAAGAAAAACACAAAGCCAGCGGCCATGAGGCGGCGGAACAGTGACGGTTGGACGGGGCAGCGGGACATCGTGGCAAATATTAGCGGATTGAACGATCTCCCCTCCTTTTGGTTCGTAGGATTGTCTGTCTTCGAGGAGGAATCGTCCATGCGACGCCAGATCACCGCCGTTCTTTTCACCCTGTTCGCGCTCTCCGGGGCCCACGGTCAAGCCACTTTTGGCACGGCCTCTGACCCCATCACCGGTGCGATGCTGGAGCGATGGTTCTCTGAGCTGGACCTCAGCCAACCCCAACGTCAAGCGGTGGACCAGCTGCACGCCGTGTACCTGGAAGAATTCGCGGACGTTCGCGGAGATGAGATCGAAGATGTGGCGGGACGAGGCGGCATCTTTGGCGCGATTTTTGGCGGGGGCGATGTCAACGCCATGTTCCGCGACATTGACCAACTTCGCGATGAGATTGAAGACGTCGATGAGAACTTCATCGAGCAAATTCGTCCACTGCTGTCGGCCAATCAAGTCCCCACCCTCGATCGAGTCGCCGCCCGCCGTGACCGAGTGCGCCGCGCTGGTGGCCCACTGGCGCTGCTTCGGTTTGCCAACCCCGCAGGCCTGGCCGACCTCTCGGCCTTGGTTCCCGTCTCACGCCTTTCCGACCCAAACGTTGGGCCGATTCTGAATGAATACGAAACCGAACTGGCCGACCGATTCGAGCGGCTCGAGCGGGCGGCAAAAACCGCATTCAACACCTTTGCCGACACCATGGCTGATCTTCGAGAATCCACCGACGACCGACGTGCGATGTTCCAAGAGATGCAAAACGTGATGGCGGATGCCTCGCTTCCCGTGGTCCGAGAGGCCACTTCCATCTCTGGCTTGCACCGAGAAACCCTTCCTGAACTGGAAATGGCGTTGGGCCAAGACGCGGGTGACGAACTTCGCGCCGGTTGGCTTGATGCTTGCTATCAAGAAGTCGCTCGAGAAGAAAATCGAGTCCGCCGTCGATTCCTGTCGGCCTTGCAACTCTCGGATCTTGACGCTGAAACCCGAAGCTTGGTCGAGGCAACCTGGGCCGATTGGCGCGAGCAACTTCGCACCGCCGCGAAGCCCATGCTTGACGCGGTCGATGCCACCCGTGCGGAAGCTTCGCTCATGAGCTTCGGTCGGGGCCGTGGTGGGGGCGGCATTCCCGACACCCTTGAAGAGAAACAGGAAACCATTGCCGAGCGCGCCATCGAAGAATTGACCATGCTGATTGGTGAATCGCGTTACGAGAAGCTCAACGACCGGAACCAACAAGCAGACCGGCGTCGACGTGGTGGCCCGCGCATGCAAGCACCGGAACCCAAAGCCACCCTCAAGGTCAAGCCTGGGCCCACCCCGATGACCGTGCTGTTTGACATGGCCATCCCGGCCGAAGGACCGGATGGATTCTTGTCTGGGCCCATGGGACTTTCAGCCCTGATGGACGGCATCCGATTTGTGCGCCCCTCCGCGGATGAAAACACCTTCAGCACCGTCCGCACCTTCCACGAGTCCTATCAACTGGATTGGAACGCTGAAGTCACCGAAGAGCTCAAGCAAATCGTGGAGACCCGCGCGACCCAATGGAACTGGGATCGTGAACGCGGCCTTGAGGGACCAAGCACTTCCGAAATTG
>CAXBRK010000027.1:0-21366 GCA_963978155.1 uncultured Phycisphaera sp.
GTTCATCGCATTCAAATCACACCCGAGAGAGAGGATAGATCGGACTTGATCTACATCCGAATCTGTGGATTCGCACAGTTGTTGCAGCGATGACGTACGAATTTTCTTCTGTTTCCTTTCCTCTGAGGTTTTATACACCGTTTTGTAGTAAAACTCTTGACGAAAGATGTCATACCTTCTTTCGTAGTGGCTGATGCGATCCGGGTCAGGATTCCATATGGGGAGTCCGTTAGATCCCCGCTGGTATTGGGTTTTAGTTCCCATGCCTACAGAGCATCCAGAAGCGGCAAGAAGGCACAGCAACGACAAGATTGATTTTGGTTTGGTTTTCATGGGTTGTTCTATTCGGCAGCTCTATCGAGTCGTTCCAGTACTGGCATGACAAGCTTCTTCCTCCACACCCAGAGGATCGGAAGAATTGCTGATCCAAGAGTCAATATGCAATGAATAGCAAAGATCTTCGGTTGGTTTATTGACCCACCTGCCCAGTCACCAATCAAGTTGAGTGTAAAAATGATGGCTGGGATTTCATAAACACTTGCCCTGAATACAGGGAACTTCCACATTCGGCTGATCTTTTCCAAGTAACACCTCACTATTGGGACATGATCTGTAACCAATATATTTCTGTGACTCGTTAGGTATCCACCGTTAGATTCGGATCAGCTTCGTATCAAGTCAAACATCGCCTGCACCTTTCGGTCATCCAGCGTTTCAATAAGTTGGAGCAGAGCCACTCTGGCTGGCGAAAGCGCACGATTTGGCGCACGGTCGGCAGAAGACACGCCAGCACAATCGCCGTTTGGAGCGTCTAAAGGGACATTTCCATCGAAATTTTGGTCTTGCTCTCCGGACTGTCTATCCGGAGGTTGCGAGTTCGAATCTCGTCCGCCTCGCTTTTGGAAGCCTTCCTGTATCAGGAGGGCTTTTTTCTTGTGCTAAACTTGGTCAACCGGGTCAGATTGGTAGCTCAGTACGATGAACAAGATGATCCACCTTCGCAGTTGGTAGGTGAGCCATGAACGAAATTGTCGAGAACAGTGCAGCAAGTGCATCAAATCCTCAAGCACTAGAGCTTGAAAAGATCTTCAAGATCTTTTTGATTCTTTATCTCGTCGCGGTGCCTCTCTGTTGCATCCTCATTGGGATAATCCCACTGATCATCGCGATCGTTTATTGGTGCAAACTCATCTATAGATTGTGGGATTTGCTGCCAGAGTCTTCGCGCTCAGGCCATAGCCCAGGCGAGATGGTTGGTTACAACTTCATACCCTTCTTTAACTTTTACTGGCAGTTCAAATCAATTCATGGGCTCGGTAAGGCTCTCAATGAGGAACTTGATTCACGAGACATCCAGTTGAGGAGGGTGAACCCCGATATGACACTTGCCTATTGTATTTTAGGGTGTATCTGTGTCATTCCTTATCTCGGGCTTCTTGCAGCATTGGGTTTTATTCCACTCATGATCATTACGCTCAACCAAATGAAGTCTGCAGGAATTGCTCTGCTCAACGACACCACTGACTGAACGAAGAGATTTGAATCTGATCGCCGATATCTTTTTACGGCAATATTTAACTCTCGTCCGCCTCGCTTTTGGAAGCCTTCCTGTCTCAGGAGGGCTTTTTTCTTGGGGTGGGTTGGGGTGGATTTCAAATCTGACTATCCGCCGTTGCAATAGTCAACAATGCGGTAACTCCCCTCGTATCGGAAAATCACTTCAGCGCATTCGGCATCCAGTACGTGGAATGCGTCTTGGTCTGGTAGGCAATCGAGGCGGCTGAAATCGGTGTTCCAACCCACCTTGTCGTGATCTTTCCAGCCACCTGAACCGTTCTCCCATTTGGGTGGCTCTACCCATTTGAATTCGCGGTCGAGTAGGAGTCCTTCGTCGTTGTAGATCAGGAATATGCCTTCGCCGCAACCGTAGTTTTGCTGCACTTCACAGTCTCCCCATTTGAACCGGTTGAGGGTGGGCTCCAATACAAGACCAAGGCAACAGCATGACATCAACAAGACTGAAGGAATGAGCACCACTCCACCAAAGGTGATGGACGTCCACTTCAAGACTTCCTCGAAGTCATCAAACCACGACCGGTACTCCTTGGCAGCCATCAGTGGTCCCATCGGCGGCGGTGAAGCATTTCGCCAACATCACATCGCCGCTCTAAGGGAAAGCCTGAAGTGGGGGGCAGAGTTTTGTGGTGTTACAAGCCCGAACGCACTGGCAACCGGTTGACCAACAAGTGGTGGGGCAAGGTGCTGATCAAATAGAAACCAATCGACGCGCTGGCCAGACTGGGAATCCATGCGGCGTCCAGTTCGCGGGCCCAGTACCACACCGCCAGCAAGGCGGGCAACGTGAGAACCCATCCTCGGGCGTGCAGCCGGAACAATTCAGTCAGGAACTTCTGATTGAGACCCATGGGCGTTTGGTAATTCCCCAAGCGAAGCATGTGTTTGGTGGCATGGATGCAGAGGAAGTACCCGCCGATGGCCCACATGGGGGGGAAGAGCACGAACCATGCGGCACAGAGCACAGACTCTGCCGCGAAGCGCTGCACCGTTGAGCTCGAGATGGCGGGAGGAGCTTTGAGGGTTCCCCACACCGCGGCCAGCAGACCGATGCCCAGGGCCGCGCCTCCGAACACTTGCAGCACCATCGCCAAGTCAGGCGTGCACACTTGGCCGGACAACATTTCGAAGGGAGCCCAGGATTGTTCCGGAGCGAGCAGGGTGGGCAGGCCCACCACCAACGCACCCCGAAGCCAGCCCCAGGTGACGGGAAGCTCGGTTCCGTCTTGGTGGCAAATCATGGCGTGGATGCGATCGGCCTCCCCAAAGTGCAGACCGGTGAGCACCAAGAACGCCAGAACAAAAGTTACGGGTGCTGTCGTGAATCCCAGATACGTCAGCACCATCAGCACGGTGTACGTGATCATTTGGTGGTCGTAGCGGAGGCCCAGCACCTTGTGTTTTACCCAGGTGATGACGTGAAAATCCATCGCGCCATGGGGCATGCCCACCCAGAACAGGGCCACCACCCAGATCCAAGATGCGTGTTCATCGGGACTGATTTGCCAGCCCACGATGCCGCACAGCAGCAGTTGGATCAGGGGAAAAAAGAAAAGCACCCCACCGAAATGGGGTGCTTTCGTGTTGTTTCCGTCAGGACACAAGGTTCAGGCTGCCTGAAGCTTGCCTTCTGACTCAAGGGAGGAAAGGGTCTTGGCCGCGATCACACAAGCCACACCGAAGCCGACCTTGTTGATCACGTCAGCAACGTTGTAGGCGATCTCGCGGACGCTCTCGTTGCCCGAGAGGGCCAACAAGAATCCGACGGGGTAAATGATCCAGCCGACAGCGATGAAGGTCTTCATGCACTTCAGGTTGGATTGGAATTCTGCAGGAAGGTGCGAGGCCGCCTTGGTCACTTGACCATAGAGCATGCTCACCATCACGAGCCAGCAGATGCAGGAGACGATGTAGAAGCCCCACCAGGAGGAACCACCAAGCGGGCTCACTTCAGCGATCCAGGCGGTGATCAACATGCCGAGCGAAAGACCGCCGAGCGAGTAGAACATGCCGTTGGCCCGACGACCAAGGGCGAGCAACAGTGGGAATTCCAGAACCATCAATGGCACGGTGATGAGCCAGTCGATGTACCGGTAGGCGGTGGGGAATGCGGCCAACTCACCAATGCTCACACTGCCGTCCTCTGCGATCGTGATCGCGTTGGCCAGCGATTCCACGTAGATGGTGGACATGCGGTAGTAGTGGAAGCAAGCCACGGCACAGATGATTCCCGCCACGATGGCGACCTTCTTGTACGTGGCGGAAAGTGCGCTCTGCATCATGAAGAGGTAGAGCGATCCGGCACCCATTCCGACAATTCCAAGCCAGAAGAGGTACATGGTGACGCCTTCAGCGGAGAGTCCCGCCTGCAAGGCTTTCATGGTCATTGACATTTCTTCCATTGCGAATTCCTTTGCCTAAAAATTCATTTGATCCTTTACGAATCGTTCAATTCATGCATATCGTTCAGATGATGCGTCACCACACTAGGCACTCCGAGTCAAGCGCGTTGGATTCGGTCGGGATTATTGGGGCCGGACCAGGTGGGCTGGCAACAGGGCTCTTATTGGCCAGTCACGGGGTGCCAACCACCATCTACGAAAGTGACTCAACGGTCGGTGGACGCTGTAAAACCGTTCAAAATCAAGGTTTTAGGTTCGATAGGGGGCCTACCTTCTTCTTGATGCCCGAGGTCCTCGATGAGATCTTGGCCCTGACCGGTGAGACCGCACAATCGGTCGGAAATTTGACTGAATTGAACCCGATGTACCGCCTTGATATCGGCTGGTCTGGACGAGTTGAACGAATTGATGCGGTGCGGGATTTGACTCGAATGCAAGCTCGGCTGAACCAAATTTGCCCCGGGGACGGCGATGCATTTTTGGAATTCTGCCGTCTGAACGAGAAAAAACTCTCCGCTTTTGAACCCGTCCTGCGGAACTCTTTTGACTCACCGCTTGACGCAATCCGTCCGGACTTTGTGAAGGGGGGGTTGCGACTCGACCCCTTCCGATCGCTCAAGACCGTCAACGCGGCCTATTTTTCCCATCCGGTTTCTCAAATCGCGGTGGGGTTCCAGAGCAAGTATCTCGGGATGTCGGCGGCCGAGTGCCCCAGTCTTTTCAGCATCTTGCCGCTGATCGAATACGGCTTTGGCGTCTGGCATCCCAAAGGTGGCTGCGGCCAATTGATGCAGTCGCTGGCGGATCTGTTTGTCCGCTTGGGCGGCACCATCCATTTGGACAGCCCTGTGTCTGGCTTGGTGCTCGAGGGCAAATCGTGTGAAGGCGTGGTGCTGCACGATGGCTCTGAACACCGCCATGATCACGTGGTGGTGAATGCCGATGCGGCTTGGGCCATCAACAATCTGATGCCAAGCCATATCCGGGGCGCGTGGGGCCGAGGCCGGACGACCAAAGCCAAGTATTCCTGCTCAACCGCCATGCTGTACCTCGGCGTCGAGGGTGAAGTGGACTTGCCGCACCACACCATCCGCGTGGCCGAAGATTACGAACAGAATCTGCACGACATTTCTCGAGACAACGGTCGCTCTGGCGTCGTTTCTGAGGATCCCAGTTTTTACGTGTGCAACCCTTCCGTCACCGACGATTCGATGGCCCCCGATGGATGCAGTTCGCTGTACATCTTGATTCCCACGCCCAACCAAAAGAGTGGTTTGGACTGGTCGGCAGAGCTTCCCGCGCTGCGGCAGAAAGTTCTGGGCACCCTCACCAACGAATACGGCATTGATCTCACGGAACGCATTCGGGTGGAATGTGTGGAGACCCCGCAGACTTGGGCGCAATCCAACATCGAATTCGGGGCCACGTTCAGTTTGTCACACACCCTGGATCAAATGGCCTTCCGCCGGCCCAGCCACCGTTGGCCCGGGGTCGACGGCCTTTGGATGGTCGGCGGGGGAACCCACCCTGGATCAGGCTTACCTGTGATCTTCTTGGGGGCCAAGTCCACGGCCGAATCCATCCTGAACTGTGCGGGCATTGCCAATCAACTTCCCCCCAGCACGCCAGTGGCTCAACTGGCGACTTTTTCCACCGGTGCCCACAGCGCCACGGAGGTAACCCATGTTTGACCTTCTCCAGCAGACCAGCCGTTCTTTTGCGGTCTCGATTCCGATGCTTCCCAATCCGATTCGGGAAGAGGTTGCCTTGGCGTATCTCTTGTTTCGCGTGGCCGACACGATTGAAGATGAGGGGGCGTTCACTCCGGAAGTGCGTTCTCAGATGCTGACCGAATGGATCGACTCCGTACGAACATGCTCCACCGAAGGGACCGAGCATTGGTCTGATTTTTCGTCGATCCCCCACTCTGGATACGTCGCCCTCATGGAGGCTCGCCGTTCGTTGATCGAGCGTCTGAAGTCTTTGCCACTTCCGCACCGTGAGTTGATTCATCAGTACTTGGCCAAGACGGTTGCCGGCATGGATCAGTTCTTGGTGAAAAACGACGCTTGGCATGATGTTGGCGAACTCCGCGAGTACTGCTACTACGTGGCTGGTGTCGTCGGTGAGATGTTGACCGCAATGTTCACGTCGTACGACCGGCGGCTCTTGCCTGCGGAAGATGAATTGATGCGGTTGGCGCCTTCGGTTGGGGAGTCGCTGCAATTGGTCAACATGATCCGGGATTATCAAACAGACAACGAACGCCAGCGTCTGTACTTTTCTGAAGCGATCTCGTTTGATGACCTCTTGGCCCTGGCCACCGAATCGATTGAATCCGCAAGAGAGTTTTTGGACATTTTGTTCCGTTACGAAGCCCAACCGGGCATCGTGGCGTTCAACGCATTCAATTTCTCCCTAGCGGAACGGGCATTGCAAAATGCCAAGTCACTGGGTCATTACAAGCTCGATCGAGCCGACGTGCGTATGGCCACGCAGTCCATTCGTGCCGTCTGATTTTTGGTCAAGTCCGTTGGTGGTGTCGTTCTGAAACGAACACGGCCTCGCTTACGCGAGGCCGTGGACGAATTTCTTTGCGAATCAGGTTCAGGCGGTCGCGGACGTACGCTTGAAGACACTGATCACGAGCAAGAGGGCGATGAAGCCAATCAAGCCGTTGGAACCGAATTGGGTCAACAACCCGATGAGGTTGTCGGTGATTCCTGCGAAGAATGAGATGTTTGCTTCTCCAAAAATGACGCCGGCGAGCACGCCGAGACCAATAAAGAGAACAAAAATTTCCATCAGCTCCTTAGCGAAGCCCTTGATTACGTCGAATCCCTTCATGGATCGAACTCCCTTCCTTGTACAACGGAGGCCCTCACAACGGGGCAAACTATGTATCGGCCAACCGTGTTTTTTTCGTGAAAGGTGCGTTTAGGGGCCAAAAATGGCGTGTTTCAGTGGTCCTCAGGCGTCTCCTGAGGCCCGCAACCACACGGTGGCTCGGATGGGCCGGTGATCCGATGTGATTTTTGGTCCAACTTCAAGAGGTCCCGTCTCCCATTCCGGGCCAACCAGCATGTGGTCAATTCGAATCCCCAGCCATTGTGGAACCGGAATTCCTTTGAGTTGGCTGGGCCAGGTCGGGGTACTGAGCGGACCGACCGCGGACAAACGGGAAGTCTTCAACAACTCACGCCAAGCTGCTCCGCACGGCGTTTCGTTGAGATCGCCCAGCACAAGCACTGGCCAATTCGAGGAGGCCGACGCCATAGAGAGTTGGTTCAGTTCTGCCTGTCGTTGGTGAAGCCACCCCGGTACCGGGGGACAGGGATGAGTGAGTTCCACCTGAAATGTTCCTCCGGGAGCATCGACCACGGCGCTGAGATGGTCCAGTCTTGCGTTGGGCGTTCGTGTGATCTTGACCGACCGGATCGGATGCATGCTGAACAGCGCGATGCCGTCGGCCGAGTTGTCTTCAGGTTCCGCATGCACCGTGTGCCATTCCTGCCACGAGCGGATGTGCTCCACTTGGCTGGTGGAGCACTCCACCACACCGAACAGATCAAAGGGGTTCTCTTGGGCCCAGTCTTGCAGCGCATCAGAAGACCCAAGCGGGGGGGCTTTTGAAATTCCCAAGTTTGCGAAACCAGCTGAGATGACAGGCGCATCGGCTGGAGGCGGAATCGTTGATTTTTGGAATTGCAGGGCGTTTGTCCATGACCAGACCCCTACGACTCCGGCCACTGCAAGCACTGCGGAACTCCGCCAATGTCGGCCAACCAGATGGCCGATCAGAACCAGCAACACCAAAATGGTGGCGTGGGGCAAAAAGGGACTGAACCAAGGTTCAAACGGGGACCACGAATGGCTTCCGACCACGCCGGCCATGGAGGCACCAGCGAGCATCCTCCGGACCATCCTCTTGGATTTTGAGGGTTGTTCGGGCAAAGTTGACGCGCTGGCGCCCCGTTGGTCGATCATCGTTCATACCATCGGACGTCTTTTCTATTTTCTGCACCTGTGAAGGAGATCCACCGTGCCTTACATCAAGCCTGAAGATCGTGTCCGCATTGATGCTGGTGGGACCCCCACCACCGCTGGCGAGTTGAACTACGCCATCACTCGGCTTTGCGATGCGTATCTCATTGACAACAAAGCTGGTGGTTACGCCGCCATCAATGACGTCATTGGGGTATTGGAATGCTGCAAGTTGGAGATGTACCAAGTGCAAGCGGTGCCCTACGAACAAGTCAAGATGAAGGAGAACGGTGAGGCCATGACTTGGCGGGCCGATCGTTCCCACGAAGGAGCCTGATCGTTCATGGTTGCCGTGCTTCGCCGTTTTTCCCTCGTGGAAGGCATCTCCACATTGGTGCTTTTTTTGGTCGCCATGCCGTTGAAGTACGTCTTGGGGTATCCCATGGCCGTGACCTATGTGGGTTGGGTGCATGGCGTGCTCTTTGTCGGGCTTTGGTTGTTGTTTTTGCTGGTAGCCGGGATGCGAAAAATCCCTGTCTTGCTTGCCTTGTTGGGCATGATCGCCGCCATTTTTCCGTTCGGCCCATTCTTGATTGATGGGCGGCTTCGGCGATTTGAAACCCAAGTCTCCGACACTCATTAAGGAACTTCTTGGAGTCTTTGCTGCTTTGAGACCAAGATGCACCTACGTCAGACACGCTGAAACCTGTCCTGGATCAAGCGACCACACCCGGCCTCTGACAGCTTCTGGAGCACAGTCAGCCGCCGCTTTGGGCGTGCGGATTCGGTCTTTGTTGGGAAATCCAGGCCTCATCTTCAGTTCTGACGCCAAACGGGCCCAAGACACTGCGGGATTGCTTGGTCTTGGCCAAGCGACCATCCGACCGGAGCTGTATCTCGCATCCGCAGATGTCCTCGTTGATTTCACCCGGAATCTGCCACCAGTGGAGCACGTTCTCATCGTGGCGCACAACCCTGGGCTTTCGGAACTGTTGTGGAGGCATCATCCGCAGGGCTCGAGTTTGGGGCCCGCATCAGGATTTCAACTGCTCTGGGATGTTGAAGATTGGTTGCTCACCGAGGTTGAGCCCCCAAGTGGATGGCATCAGTTCTCGGTTTCCGGCAAATCCGGCTCCTGATCTTCCATCAGTTGTCGAGCCGCCGCGTTGATGTGACGCATCGTCCGCAGCAACAAAGCCATGCGTTCCGGAAGAGTGGAGAGCGAGAGGTATTCACTTCGGTCAGGATTTTCTCGAAGAAGAGGGTGGGCCAAGAGATCCACGATGGCATCCAAGGGTGCTTCCTCGCGGTCAAGCAGGTTCTGCAAATCGTCAGCCATCGACATACGGCCGACACCGGGGCCCTGCAGGGCGATGCGAATCAAGTCTCGCGCCTCGGGGCGATCGTGTTGGGCGGCTTCAGTATCAACCATGGGGCTCAAGCGACCCAAGCGATACAGCCGTTCGTCTGTCGCTTCGTTCAGTTCTTCAATTTCCACTCGGCAGAGGCCTTGCAGAAGAATGTTGTAGCGTCCGTCGGGCAGTCGTTCGTGGTCCACGATCTGGCCGATACAGCCCACCGGTAGCAACGGTGAGGGCTCACCGGGTCGTTCCTCTTCGGCGTCAGGATGGGTGGTGGCGGTGACCAGCTGTCCAACTCGGTCGAGAGCGTCGTCCAACATCTGCCGGTAGCGAGGTTCAAAAATATGAAGGGGGACGACGCTGTGGGGAAACATCACCGTTTGCCGGAGCGGGAAGATGGGGAATTCCCGACGGAAATCGCATTGGACTGATGATTCCACACTTCCATCCTAGCGCCGCAGAGGACTGGGGAGGAATTAGGATGAGACCAATGGTCGAATTCGATGCCTTGATGGCCAATCCTTACCCTCTCGCGATTCCGTTCGCGCTCCTTGGTCTGGCGCTCTTGGGGTTTGCGTTGCGTGAAGGCTACGCCCGACCACGCCATGCCGGCGTTGGATGTCTCGGGATGGGGTTTGGGTTGTGGTTGGCGGCAACTTTGGTTGAGACTCCAGCAGAACGCGCGGTGCCGGTTGTCGAAGCTTTGGTGGCGGAGGTTTGCCAAGGTCAAATCGAGGCCGCCCGCCGTCGTTTGCATCCCGAAGCAGGTTGGGCGGTTGGCGATGAGCGTTCGCCTCGCCAAGGGTTCGCAACCTTGGATCGTCAGATCACTCGGGCCGGTCGATATCGCTTTTCTTCCTGGGACATCCTTCGGATCAAAGGGACCACCTTGCGATCGGATCGAGTGAAGGTGGATCTGAAAGTTCGCGTCGTGGATGGGGGTCGCCCCATCGCCTCCACGTGGCAAATCGAACTCCGGGATGGCACGAACGGTTGGCAGGTGACCGATGTGCTGTGGCGGACCCTTCTGGGTCAGCGCCCGCCCTCACGCATGCCTTGAAGGTCATAACGGATGGTGCGGATCCCAGAAACCACATCGAAGTGGGTGGCTTTGGTCGGGATGACCCGTTCGACACCTTCGTTCGGGACAAGCCGTTGGCGTTCTTCTCGCTTTATTTTGGACTCTTGATTCCACCACGTGATTTGGGTGTCGAGTGGTTGAGATGCCATCATGACCATTCGGGCGTCCGAGACCAACTCAACGTTCAGACCGGGGAATGAAACTTCCACTTCGAGGGTGGCAGTAATGGTGCCCCCACCGGGTTCATTGATCTCAAGGTTGACAGGATGTCGGCCATGCTTCACGAAAGATCCTGGCCATTCCACGGTCACGGGAAGATTCATTTCCTGTCCGGGCAGGAGTTCCAGAGTGTTTTTACTCAATCGAAGTCGGAGGGGACCTGATCGGTCGGCTTGGATTTTTCCTTTCCAAATCACATCTCTTGGATTTGGGATAAGAAGCGCGGCGTTGACCTCTTGGTTCCGAGTCAGTTGCACTGGTTGGGCGAAGTCAACCTGACGCAGCACCAAGATCTCGGGTTCTCGCAAAGGGCCAACGAAAATATTCCGAGCTCCAGGCTCGATGTTCCCCGCCGCCAATCCCGTGACTTCCACATGTCCTTCCGCATTTCGGCGCTCGCTCGTTTTTGTTACCGGAAGAACCAAAGGGAATTCTGGTCGGTCGATCCAGATGTACAACGCCCCATCTTGGCGATACAGCTGCCGAACGCCAGAGCCCGGAAGCATGCCTTCACTTTGCACGCTGATTCTCGAGAGTGAGCTCAACGTGTGCCATCGCGCGGCATCAGGGCCCGAGGCCGCGCCTTTAGGTGCCAAGACGACGTGCCGTGGGTTCGAGAAAAGGTGTTGTCCTGCTTCTCTGAAGGCCTCATCGGATAAGGATCCGGGCCCAAAGCCCAAAGATGGTTCCAACTCCAAGTTCGCCACCAGTGTTGATCGATCGACATCCTGGGTGCGGTCCTGTTCAATGACCACCCGTTTGGCGTCATTCGTCGGACGACTGACCAACGATCCGACGGGTGGGGTGGTTGGAAATCGATGCAGATCACCAAATGAGGCGGGGGGATCGAAGAATGCGATGCGCGTCTTTTTCAGCGGCTCTGCGGGCACAATGCAAACATCTCGTCGGACTTCCAGAGCGCCTTGTTGGACATTTAACTGGTAGCGCCCGAGACCTTCGAACGTGCGAACGATCTCCAACTTAGGGAGCACATCCGTGAGTGTTTCTTCCACCACCTCGCCACCGGGCAAGATTTCAGTCACCACAACGGGTTCCCCTTGGGGGTCTACACCTTCAAGGGTGAGCACAAGTTCTTGGTTGGGGGTCACCGTCGCAGATTCGGTCTCCACGATGCGCAACTCGCGCCTTGGCCACACCTGCACCGACTTCAGATCAAAACGGAGTCTGGGGTTGGGAACAGGGGTTCGTGGTGTGACCTCATCTCCCAGATGTTGGCGCACAATTTTGCACCACAAAGAAGGCGGCGTCGCGCCAGCGGGGATGGGCAAATTGACTTCATGATCTCCGTCGTCGGTCAAGATCTGAGAGATTTGGGCCTCGCCACGGATGGCAACCAACATGATTTGATCATCTCCCAGGTTGGTCACTCGCGCTTGAATGCGGAGGGTGGCTGGTCCGGCGGGGGATCCTTCGGGGCCATCAAGTCGAAACGCGGCCGCCCCCGAGTTGGCTTGCACACGAAGCAGGCGGTTTCCATGTTGAATCTCGCTCGTGATGTAGGCAGGCCAATCGGCTCTCACCTCGGGATCAGCCAAGGACGTTTCGAAGCAGCGATTTTCCGCGAGGTCGAAGGGCTGGCCATCGAAAAAGCCCACCAAGATGCAAAAAAGGACATTCACGTTCTTCTATCGGCTGTTTGGGCCTAAGAATCGCCATGTCACGGTGGATGATGTCGTGAATGACTACACTTTTTGAGTGATGGTTCAATCTTCCGCCGCTACCGCATCAAGTTCCGATACTGCGCCCACCACTGATCAACGATTGATTTGGATCAACGGGCATTTGATTCCCCGCTCTGAGGCCAAGGTCAGTGTCTTTGATCATGGCTTTTTGTACGGAGACGGTGTCTTCGAGGGCATCCGAATTTACAACGGACGGATCTTCAAGCTTCGGTCGCACTTGGTGCGTCTGATGGAGTCGGCCGAGCGCATCCATTTGGATCCGAAATTGAGCATCGACGAGATCGAGGATCTCACCCGTCAGACCGTGGCTGCCAACAACCTTCAAGATGGCTACATTCGCTTAATTTTATCCCGCGGCGAAGGCACCTTGGGTTTGAACCCATTTAGTTGTCCAGAGCCAGGTGTGATTTGCATCGCCGACAGCATCCGTTTGTATCCGGAAGAGATGTACCGAGATGGCATGAAAGTCATCGTCGCCGAACGACCTCGTATCCCGGTGGAATGCTTGGATCCGTCGGTCAAGAGCCTGAATTACCTCAACAATATCTTGGCAAAATGTGAAGCCCTCCGGCAGGGCCTCTACGAGGCCATCATGCTGAACACCAAAGGTGAGGTGGCTGAGGGAACGGGAGATAACATCTTTGTCGTGAAAGATGGTGTGATCTCCACGCCAGCGCCGGACGCAGGATTTTTGCTGGGGATCACCCGTCAGTTTGTGATCGACACGGTCGCGCCGGCCTGTCAGCACTCAGTCTTGGAACGGACGCTTCGTCTTGAAGACCTGTACGACGCGGACGAGATCTTCCTCACGGGGACCGCCGCTGAAGTCATTGGTGCATCGAAGATTGGTGATCGAGTGATCGGGAATGGAAAAGTGGGCCCAATCACCCAAAAGTTCACGAAGACGTTCCGCGAGTTGGTCGCACAAGACGCCCCAGAAGATTAAAGCTTCAGCCGGCCTGAAATATTCTTCGATTGGTGCCTTCATTTCCAATGATGGCTTTCGTTTTGGCTCCGCACTTCGGACATCGGCCTTCATAGGCCGTGTTGGAATGGTTGCGAGTCAACCGCCCGTAGGTGTTGCAGCAGCGATAAACCACCATCAGGAATTTTTTGGGCGTCTCCATCAACCTCTGTATCGGTTGGTCTCGAATGGTTGGTTCAATCAGGTCGAGAGGAAGTCGTTCAGTTGGGCCAAGAGCAATTGGGCTTCGTGTTCTTGCTGGGCCATGATCTGGTGTACCCCTGCTCGATCTTCGGATGGCACCAAGTGCAAGTTGGCCTTGGTGTTCCATGCCGCGGCCGGGACACCCGCTGCGGCCAACTGGCCTGCGATCCCAAGATCTGATCCGAGGCGAGGGTTTGTGTTGGGGGCCAAGCGGACGCATTCCCGCAGCAATTCCAAGGACAGGGTCGCCAGTGCTTCGGGGATCTGCAAGATGTCTTTGGTTGCTGACTGCAGTTCGGGATCACCTTCTGGCCGTTCTTTGTGCAATTCGCTCCAGCGACGGTATGCCTCCGCATCACGTACCGCCAAATCCATCGCTTGCGCACGAACCTGTCGGAGGTGATCGATTGCTTCTGGAAGCTCCGGTTTGGTCCAGGCAACGACCATCTCCGCTTGGGCGGCCGCCAAGGCGACGGTCATCCCAGCGGAAGCCCCGCCTCCGGGGGCTGGCGAGCGGGCGGCCAGTTGCTCGAGAAATTCCGTCAGACTTTCGCGGCGGAAGTCTGTCACTGCCGGAGTTCCGCGTTGAGTTGGCTGGCGCAGGCTTCAACCACTTGCGCGACGGGAGCGTCCACTTCTTCGTGGGTGAGTGTCCGGTCCTCGGCTCGGAACCGAAGCCGCAGGGTCAAACTCTTTTGGCCGGCGGACAACTGCTTGCCTCGGAAGACGCCCACGTATTCCACAGAATCAAAAGCGGCCAGTTGCAGGCCTTCGATCAACGAGGAGATGGCGTGCCACTGAACATCGTCCGAGACAACCAACGACAAATCTCGTTCGATGGCGGGAAAGGCCGGGGGCGGAGCGACCGAAATTTCCGGTGGCCAATGGGCCAGCAGAGGTTCCAGGAACACTTCGCAAGCGGCCCATTGTCCTTCCAGTCCGTGGGCGGCCACAATCTCTGGAGCCAAGAGTCCAACATGGCCAAGAGGACGATCTTGCCAGTGAAGATCCGCTCCCGGGGCGGACCACACCCGATCTGCGGCCGTGGCAACCGGGATTTCGCCGGTGAGCATGCTGACGATTCGATCGATGCAGCCGCGGATGGGTTGCAAGGAAGCTTCATCCTCACAGGGCATCAGCAGGGCGGTTGCGGTTCGTTCTTCATGCCCTTGGTCGGTTTCGTGGAAGACCGCCGCCACTTCGAACAGCGCGGCCTTCCGGCCGGAAGCATCAAGATTCCGTCCGGCGATGGTGGTCAAGGTGTCAATCAATGAAGGCCGCAGAATGGGCGTTCCACCCGCGCGTTCATCATCGACCCGAAGGCCACGTTGTCCTTCTTCCAAGAATCGAGTTGCTGCTGCTTCCGAAACCAGCGTGTGGGACACGGTCTCGTACGCACCAAATCCAACCAGCATGTCACGGACCAAACGCCGCGCCATTTCGGTGGATTGCGCTGGACGAATTCTAATGTTCGCCGCATCTTCAACCGGAAGCGATTCCAGGCCATGGATGCGGGCGACCTCTTCGATCAGGTCGATTTCTCGAGTGAGGTCTGCCCGGCCAATGGGGGCGGTGCAAGACACGGTGTCGCCGTCAAGTTGCGGTTGCAGCCCCAGCGCATCCAAGATCTCGATGACCCGCTCCGAAGGAATCTCAATCCCAAGGACGGTTTTGATTCGGGAGAACCGCAAGGTCATGGTCGGAGCGGGAGCGATGGTGCCCACCATGGTTGGGGGCGCGGCCTCGCCGCCCGCGACCGAAAGAATCAACTGCAGGAGACGTTCGGAAGCAATAGGGACCTGTCGGTCGGGGACTTGACGTTCAAATCGGTACGAAGAGTCACTGGCAATGCCATGCCGGCGGCTGGATCTTCGAACGGCACTTGGGGTGAAGGTTGCTGTCTCCAGCAGGAGGTTGGTGGTGTTCTCGTCGACGCTGGAAGCGGCTCCTCCTTTGACACCAGCGAGTGCGATGGGCTTGGCGGCATCTGCGATGACCAGATCCTCAGCTGAAAGTTCGATCTCCTTGGCATCAGCGCCGAGCGGAAGCATGGTTTCACCCGTTTGGGCGTACCGGATGTTGATCTCTCCGCCTTCCAGTTTGTCCAGATCGAACGCGTGGACAGGGTGCCCAAGTTCGTGAAGCACGTAGTTGGTGGCATCAACGATGTTGTTGCGTGGGACATCGCCGCGAGCTTCCAAGTGGGCGGCGAGCCAATCGGGGGAAGGCCCGACCTTGACTCCGCGGACGATTCGCGCGTGGTACACCAGGCAATCTTCGGGCGCTTTGTTTTCCACGGACACGCCGGCTTCTGACGAATCAACGGGATCAGCCGGTGCCAGTTGGGTTGGATCCTTGAGTTGCCGATCGGTCAAGGCCACCACTTCACGAGCCAGTCCCAAGTGAGCGTTGCAGTCACCACGATTTGACGTGGTCTCCACATCCAGCCGAATGTCTTCCCCCATGCGGGTGGTGACGGCTTCGGTGTGTTCCACAGGAAAGCCCGCTCGCGTCAAGAGGTCTGCAGCCTCCTCACACTCCACGGGGCGGTCCAAAAGGGCATTGATCCAACGGAGAGAAGCGTCCATAGATTGTCGAGGGTATCCGGGAGGGGGCCTTGGAGCCAAACCCTTACACTCTGCACGTGCTTGCAAGATGCTGCTTGGTGATGGTTGGGGCCCTTTTGGCGAGTTGCCGGTCTGCGGTGGTCTCTCCAGGGATGGCCTGCGTGATCACCATCCCGCAGGACCCAGAG
The DNA here is from genome assembly GCA_963978155.1 of uncultured Phycisphaera sp. Lineage (GTDB taxonomy): Bacteria > Planctomycetota > Phycisphaerae > Phycisphaerales > SM1A02 > UBA8653. Next base: position 16,249 of record CAXBRK010000027.1, read on the forward strand.
ACCCTTCGCTATGGGTTCGATGGATTCGGTCGGGTTGGTCAAACCTCAGATCCAGGCCCGATTCCTTGCGTTCGGCGGCTTTCTGAAGAGGACCAGGTGAATCTCGCGGCCAAAATCAAAAGGCTCGGGTTGGATGCCCCCTCCGAGAGTGTTGTTTTGACCACACCTTGCCCCTCGGGCATGGTGCAGGTCGATTTGGCCGACGACGGCCGTCGTTGGTCCCATCGTCTGTCTCTCGAGGAAGCCGCAGAGCTCGTGCAATTCTGTGAACAATGCACCGGGGAAGATGGGGTGGCCGACTTGCCGAACGCCCGGTATTCCTGGGAGGGAGACCCTTGGGCGGCTTGGCGCACCAGAGGGGCTTCAGATTGAGTTGAACCCGGCATCGAGGGTGGCGTACCAACCGGTATGACGGGCTTCGCATTTCATTTGGCTGCCTTCGGCAGCAGCGCTGATCCGACCGATAGCATGGCGCAAGCCGTGCCTGTTGATCTGCAAGCCCAGTCCGATGAACGTTTGGTGAAGCTCCACGTTGATGGTCAACCTGGGGCGATTGATGAGTTGATCCGTCGACATCGCGATGAACTTTTTGGCTATCTGGTGCGGTTCACTGGTTCTCGTGCTCTGGCGGAGGATGTCTTCCAAGAGACGTTCCTCCAGATTCATCTTTCGGCCGCGACCTTCGACGTGGACCGGCGCTTGAAGCCTTGGCTGTACACCATCGCGACCAACAAAGCTCGCGATGCGAGGCGTTGGTTACGCCGCCGCCCGAGTGTTTCGTTGGACACTCCGGTGGGCGGATCGGATGACCCGGTCTCCATGGTTGATTTGATGCCCTCCGATGGCGAAGGCCCCCAAGGGCCATTGCAAGGCGCCGAACAGTCGGAGCGCGTGCGGGCGGTGGTGGATCGGTTGGGAGACACCCAAAGGGAAGTCTTGTTGCTGACCTATTTCCAGCGGATGCCTTATGCCCAAGTGGCGGATATTTTGAACATTCCTGTTGGGACGGTCAAAAGCCGATTGCATGGGGCAGTTCGCGCGTTTGGTGAGCTTTGGGGCGAGGAGTCCGAGCGATGAGTGAAACACCACCAACCCCGTTCGATGACCAGCATGATTCGTCAGGCCACCCTGAGGATCACCCCAACCTCCCCGGCTTGGACGAGCTGGTTGAGTCGGGATGGGAGCCACATTCCGAAGAGGCTCAGCACCTGCTGGATACCCTGAAACCACTTGAAGCGCTCCGTGAAACGCCTCCTGCGGAGGACGTCTTGGTCCATGCCGCCTTGGCCCGCATCAAAGCAACGCCCACACCCTTGGCCCCCAGTTCTGCGGCAATCTCATCATCCATCGCGACCGGCGGTGGTTTTGGTAGCGGGTTCCAGTTTCGGTTGCCTGATCTTTTTGGGGTGGCCGCCAGTTTGTTGTTGGCCACGTCGATCCTGTTGGCGCTCGGGAGGGGGTCCAAGCTGCACAGCCGCGACGAACTCTGTGGGGCCAACATCCGAGCCCTCGGTACCGCAGTTGAGTCGTTTGCCAGTGACCACCGTCGCGAAGTGCCTTCGTCGAATTGGAACGTGGTCCCCTCGCTGGCCACCGTTCGACAGTTTGTTGACGACGGCTATTGCCCCCACCAGAGGGTCAATTGCCCATGTTGCCGTGGAGAAAAGAAGGGGATTTCTTTCTACTCGGTTCAGGTGGGACCCGGTCGGATTCGGGTGGATCGACTTGATCCGCGACGTCCCATCGTGGGCGACCCCAATCCCCTCCAGGTGGCCAACATGCTGGGGGTCCCGGCGCCAGGTCCCATGAGCGGGGCCCTTTCTCACTCCGGTCGTTGTTCTCACCTGCTGTTGGGAGACTTGTCCGTCCGCTCCTCCCGTCGACCGGTTTGGATCAACAAGGGTCGGGTCGATGCGGTCTGGGTTCCACGGGGGCACACCAGCTTGCCAAAATTCGCCCTGATCGACCCTCAGGACGTCTTTTTGGCCCGATGAATGGCTGAAGCACCTCAGCTCAGCCATTGCGTCTCGTCGAGGGTGTTGGTACGATTGTCCTTTCCCCAATGACTGGGGAAGAACTTCAGGAATTTGCCAATGCACGGTCGTAAACCCAACAAAGGCCTTCTCAAGCGCATCCGATTCACCGGCACCGGCCGAGTGAAATTCCATCGTGCGTTCACCCGCAAGCAGCGAAGCCACAAGTCTGGCAAGTTGCTTCGCAGCTACCGAGTCCCGGCGTATTTCAAGAGCTGTGAAATGCGTCGTGTGGGCCGGATGCTGTTCCGCTCCGTGCGTGCTGGTGCGGCAAACGTCTGATTGAACTTCTCGGCCCTCGGCCGATTCTGTCTCGCTTTGGGGATTGATCACCCAACCCAAAGCTGCTTGATCTCTTGGGTGATCGTCGATCGGGTGAAGTGTTCACACGTTGAACCCCCGTCCTTCAGAAGGAATGTTCGACATGCCACGTGCTGCCAAGGGTGCTGCTCGCACCAAAGCCCGCAAACGAATTCTCCGTGCCGCTCGCGGTTACTGGGGAACCAGAAGCCGTCACAAGCAACAAGCCAAGATCACGCTGACCCGCGCCGGAGCGTACGCCTGGCGTGACCGTCGCCAGCGTCGTCGCAACATGCGACGTCTTTGGATCACCCGTATCACGGCCGCTTGCCGTATGCGAGGCACCCGTTACAGCCGGTTCATGAATGGTCTGATGTACGCCGGAATTTTGCTCAACCGCAAAATGCTCAGTGAGATCGCCATCCACGATCCCGCGACGTTCGACCTGTTGGTCGAAAAGTCAGAGGCCGCGACCAAGGCCCCAGCAGCGAACGCATAAGTCTTTCTGCTGAATCCGATCAACATCAAGATCCCAGAACTTCGGTTCTGGGATTTTTTGTGTTTTCATGATTCGGGTTGCCAGGCGCAGGAGACAACTTCTAGGCACGCGATCGCGAATGCTGGTTGGACTGAAAGACCGGATTTACTGTTCAGCATCGCCGGTGGAAGCACCGGAGTCGTCGCCATTGCCATCCTTCGCGCCCTTGAGAAGTCGATCCATACCTTCTTTGACCGCCCGTTGGGTGGGTGAAAGTTTGGCGGCCTGCTCCTCGGCGTGATAACTCGATCGAACCAGAGGTCCGGATTCGACCACCGAGAATCCCAAGTTCAAACCCGATTCGCGGTATTGGTCAAAGGAGCTAGGGGTCACCCAGCGGTCGATCGGCAGGTGATTTCGGGTGGGCTGCAAGTATTGACCGACGGTCAAAATGTGGATGTCGGCAGCATCCCGAAGATCTTGCATCAACTCGTAGACCTCGTCGTCGCGTTCGCCAATGCCGACCATGATTCCGGTTTTGGTGACCAGTCCTGATTCTCGAATGTGTTGCAGGACATCGATCGATCGTTCGTAGCGAGCCTGTGGCCGTACGGCAGGGTGCATCCGCCGAACGGTCTCCATGTTGTGGCTCAAGATTTCTGGTTTGGCGGCGATGATGGTGTCCAGCTCATCGTGCCGTCCTTGATGGTCGCCGATCAAGCACTCGACACTGGTGCCCGGGCAGGCTTCGTGCACGCGCTCGATGGTCTCGGCCCAGATGGCGGCGCCACCATCCGGCAAGTCGTCTCGGTCAACACAGGTGATGACGACATGTCCCAGTCCCATGAGGGCAATGGATTCCGCGACACGACGGGGCTCGTCGTGGTCGACTTCAGCGGGTCGGCCCGTCTTGACGTTGCAAAAGCCACATGCTCTGGTGCAGGTGTCCCCCAGGATCATGATGGTGGCCGTCCCGCGGTTCCAGCATTCACCCATGTTTGGACAGGCCGCTTCTTTGCAGACCGTGTGCAATCCATGCGTGTCCACGATTTCACGGAGTCGTTCATACCCAGGGCCGCCGGGCACCCGGGCTCGGAGCCAGTCGGGTTTGCGGCCAAGGTGGAGTTGCTGGGTCTCGTTGTTGTTGAGCACCATGCCGCTGAGAGCCACTTGGACCCCACGCCGGTCCTTGGCGGTATCTCCTCCAAGGGGTCTTGGATGACGGGCCAATGTTCGATCTTGGGCAGATTTGCTCACGGTGATCTCATCTTACCCACACAAAACTTGGCGAATCGGATCCCGACAGCCCGATAATTGAAGATGCGTTCATTTTTTGCTGGGAAGTCGGTGGCTTTGACAGGTGTGGCCCTGTCCGTTGGGGTCGGCTGTCAGACCGACTCCTTCGTGGACCCCACCGTGACGGGGCGCTGGGAGCATCAGCCGACAACGTTGCCCATCCTGCGAAGAATCAACGCCATTGAGGTCGGTGAACAGGTGGTTGGGGAGACCCCGGCTCGCGAGGATCTCATCGAGAACGATTTCAGTTCCTATCGCGTTGTTCCCGGGGATGTGATCACGGTCACCGCTTTTGACGTGTATCAGCCCGGTCAGCCAGTGACCGTTGACCGCGTGGTTGATCAGTCTGGCTTTGTTCAACTTCCAGAAATCGGTCTGGTCAAAGTTGAAGGGCTTCTACCCGAAGAATTGAGCCCCTCCATCCGCTCTGCGTACGGGAGGCTTTTGGGGGCGCCTCAGGTGGATGCAGCTTTGGTTCAGCGGACAGGGTTTCGCTTCACAATTAATGGGTTCATCGCACAACCCAACGTGTATCCGTTGTTGCGTTCTGACCTTCGCTTGCTTGAGGCCCTGAGCCAAGCTGGTGGCATTCTGGACAACGCGCAGTATGCGATTGTCCGCAGGCGGGTCCAGTTGGAGGGTGCACCTGAAACCCAAGGGGTTCCAGAAACCACGGAGCCTTTAGATTTGGATGGTCTTTTGGATCGCCTTGAAGGAGGGGCTGGTGCATCAATTGGTGCCAGCGAAGACACGTTCGTTGATGTCGATTTCTTGTCTCAAGACACTTTGCCAGAAATGCAAGAAGCTGAAGACATGCCGTCTTCACCCTGGCAGTGGGATGTGGATTCAGGAACTTGGCAAAAGCGAGGGGGAGAAGAGGCCTGGTCTGCGCAGGGCGACAATGAAGCCCCTGTCTTTATCGACCGTGTCCTTCGAATCTCACTGCAGCAACTTCGTCGAGGGGACAGCAACCTCGATATTGTGATTCGCCCGGGAGACTCCATCTTGGTG
>CAXBRK010000028.1:0-21319 GCA_963978155.1 uncultured Phycisphaera sp.
ACACCGACCCAGCCAACGCCACCGGTGTCGGCGCGGAAAGCGATGTAGATGGTACCAGTGGCAGCAGTGGTGAAGTAGAAGCCAGACGATGTGCCTGAGAAGTCACTTGTGTTGATGACATCTCCGGCATTCGCAAGGGTCCATGAAGCAAATCCGCCGTTGAAGCTGAAAGATTTGCCGATGGAATCGTTCCACTGCGAGAAGCCGCCAACAAGGGCGCCGCCGGTGGATTGGATGTTGATGCTGCGGAGCGTGGATGCTGAGGTCCAAGGTGCAGAGGAGGTTGGGCTGAAGGACAGGCCAACAACGTCGGCTTGAATTTCAGGTGCGGCGTAGAGGGCCGCTGCGGCGGCACCAAAAGATGCTGCGGTGATGCTTTTCTTTGAATTAGACATGAAGAAATCCCCTTAAAGAGTCTTTATAAAGAATTTCTCTCTCTTCAATGTCAGACAAGATGATTGTATCAACTTTGAACCATCTCGCAAGAACCGTATTCTTGGTCAAATTTGTGCATAATCTTCTCCAGATGGCGATTTTGGGGCCAAGGGCAGGGTTCTTGAGGCTTTGCTTTGAGAGGGGCACCGCACGGGCTTCTTTTGATTACCCAGTGGCTGAGTCTGATTTCTCTCGATGCAGTTTGGGATCAACTGCAGCGGCCATTGCTGATTCGTCCAAATCCATTCGCAGGAAGCTGGCAATTGCTGCCGCAGTGGCTTGGGGGTCTGCAATCGATTCGGCGTAATCGATGCTTAAAACCTTGTTTTGGTGCATTGATAGCAGTCCGAGCGCTCGATGGGCATCGTCCACCATGACCTTTGCAATTTGCTCATCGGTCATATCCGAACTTTCTTTGCCCAGCCTCTCGAGCATGTTGGCCTGCGATCGGATGATTTCTTGAACCGGCCTTTTCATATAGATCACCCGGTAGTCAATGGATGATGGGAGATATCCAATGAGAGGCGCGACCACTTTGACACATTTGCCATCACAATCATGCACCCAGGAGTTCTGTTTTGCCAAACCTTTGGCAAGATCAACTTCGTAGTAGCCCTTGGGATTGTTCTCATCGGGAACCCTTTGGCCGTCGGTAAAGATGGGGACTCCCCCCGCAGCCAGCATTTGCATCATCATTGAAGTACCTGATCTTGGCAGGCCAGAGACAACAATCACTTGTGGTCTTGAGACTGAGTCCCCTTCATTTTGAACAGACTCCGGAGCTGTGTTTGCAAGGGCCGGTTCCAGTCCTTCTTGATTTGCATGATCATGGATGGATGGAAGGTGTTCACTGATCTGTTCTGTGGTGACCGGGTCGAACTCGAATGGGGTTGCACCCTCGTCAGGATCCGGGCTGTTGTTCTTAAGTTCCCGTTCAGCTGTTCGGTACTCCGAGGCCAAGGCGTCGTCTTTCAAATGGGTTTCGTGTAACTCCGCCAGCCCCGTGAAGGCTTCCTTGAAGTTTGGATTTTGGGAGATGGCAATCTTGAAGCAAGCGGCCGCTTGATCGAATTCCCCCATGCTTCGGTGTGATACTCCGGCGTAATAGTGGGCCAATGGGAAGTGGTACTGAAGAGCGATGGCTTTTTGTGCGTCTTTCAGGGCATCTTGATCGCGTCCCATTTCAACTCGGCAACGGGCAAGGGCCATGAGGCAATCGGGGTGGGATTCGTCGATGGCCAACCCTCTCAGCAAGCTCTCTTCGGCTTCTTCAAGCCGACCCAGTGAGGTCAGAATGTTTCCTCGGTGAAAATGAAAGTTGGGTTGTCCACGGTTGGCAGACTGGGCTTTGGTCAAGAAGGCCAGGGCGCCTTCAAAATCTCCCGATCCCGCGGCGGCGGTTGATGACAAGTACGCGATGGACTGGGGGTTCACCTTTGCGATGGATCGAAGCTTTCGGATCAGGAGCATCTCATCGTCAGAGAAAAGAACAGGTTTGCCCCTCCGATCCACTTTCGCCAGTTTGGACACCTCGGCATCGTCAGCATTTGCGTCATCCAGCTTTTTGAATTCATCCCAAAGCTTTTGGCGTTCGTTTGTCAGCTCGTCAACTTCTTGCAGGTGATTTCGCGCAAGAAGGGCTGCTTCCCGCCACCTGTCGGACATGTTTCCGAGAAGGTTGCGAAGGCCGTTGTAATCCCCAAGAGATTGGAGGGCGGAAGCCAGCTTGATCCCGAAACGCAGTTCAACTGGATAATCCCGGTAAAGTCGGTGCAGAATGGGGGCTGCTTCACCGTGCATGTCAGCGTCCATATACGCCCGAGCGAGGTTGTACTCAAGTTCACGAGTACAGTTGGCAACGGCTTTGGAAGAGTCTTCATCAGGTGCATCGATGTACCCCAAGGCCACCAACTGCTCAATCGCGGCTTGGGACTCCTCAGCGGAAATATTGAAACCGGGAGGGTGTTCTCCGCTGTCACCTTCCACATTCTCCCAGCTTTCAATCGCTGTCGTGTTCGGCTGGTTGGTAAAAATATCCTCCAGAACCCGTCCATCCATGTCTTCGCCAGTTGGGAGTCCGTAGCAAGTCAGGATGGTTGGAGTGATGTCCAAAAGATTGGCACCTTCAATTTGATGTCCTGCTTTGATGTCTGGGCCCGTTGCAACAAAGATCCCGTAGTCACGGTGTTCTTTTGCGGGGCCAGCAGGTTCATTTGGAAGCGCTTCCGGACGAAGGTGATCCGAATGGAAACCGTGGTCCGAAATGAGCATGACGGTCGTCTCGTCCCCCGCGATGTCCAGAAGTTGTTGCAGCATCATGTCATGGAACATGTAACCCATGTCCACCACATTTCGGTACATCTTGAAGTCATGGTCGGATACGCTTTTTTGCTGTGGGGGCCGGAATTTCATAAACCCGTGGCAATAGTGATCAATAGCGTCGTAGTAAACCGCAGAAAAATCCCACTCTTCTTCTTGCAGCAGGTGCGTGGCGGTGGCGTGGACGGTGGAACACTCGGCCGTGATTTTCATGATGCTGGCTACCCGACCGTCAATGGTCTGATCGATCTCGGCACCATCTGGCACGAACGGCAAGATGTCCTCGGCGGTCAGCTCTAAGGGGTGGACCCGAAGATCTCCAATCTCAGACAAGCGTTCCTGTGGATGGACACAATTTGCCTTGAGCGGCCAAGGTGCGCCGGGCCTCGCTGGCGCTTTGTGGAACATGTCAGACACCATTGTTCCTCGGATCGGTTCGGCGGGGTGGCTCGGCCACCAACCGACAACCACTGACCGGTGATCGTTTTGGTTGAGGATGTTCCAGATGGCCTTGCTTGTACGCGAGATGTTCGTGATGGGTTGAACGGCATCACCCTTTGGGGTTGGCTCGGTGAACCCATAAATGCCATGTTTGAAGGGACGTTTCCCGGTGGCAATAGATGTCCACAGCATTGGGGACAGAGGTGGTTGCAGCGTGCGTAGATTTCCGGAAGTTCCTTGCTGGATCATCCGTTGTAAGGCTGGCATCTTCCCTTCGGCCATCAGTGCATCGATCACCTTCCAGTCCGCAGCGTCCCATCCGATAAGGAGTAGTTTTTTTGTCATTTCCGATCTCACGTCCGTTGGCCAAAAAGGTATGCCTAGAACGTCCTACGTTAACCGATAGAAAGCGTGGGACGAAGTCCGAATGGAGGCAGTCCGGACAGAAATGATTGATATTGAGTTTGAGGCTCTGGTTTCCTCCAGGGGGACTTCAGTTGCGTCTGGGGAAGTTTGCCTGTCTCAAATTCACTTCTTAAGTTTGAGTGCACCAATGGAAAGACCCGCGGTTGGTGACCGCGGGTCCGAGGATCGAAGAATTGGAGACCTCAGATCAGTTAGGGATTGGCGAATTCCTCGGGTGCGGGCACGCCGAAGTAGTAGTCCTCGCGCCAGTCGTTGCGTGAGATGGCATCCGTGTGTCCATCCACCCAAAGGGTGACCGTGCGGTCGCCAACGTGCCGGAAACACTCTTTCCAGTGCTGGCTCCATTCGGGCATATCTGCGCCGTTGATCACCCCGTCCCCGTTGGCATCCCAGCAGTGGTCGCCGGAGCCCTCAATTCGTGCTTCCAGATGGGACTGGCAAACCAAGGCCTTGTCAGGGTGCTTGAGACCACTCAAGGCTCGGCCCTCTCCGGCCCGTGCACCGCTGCGGTAAAAGAGGCAGATGCGTCGGCCACTTGGGTCGTCGTACCAGCCCCGTGGCGGCGCGTTGAACGGCGTGTCTTTGTTCACCGCATTCAGGCCAAAGGACAAATACCACTTGTCGATGCACGGATTGGGCTCAGCAATTGCGCCATTGAAGTTCGGGTCGGGGAAATCCATTGGAATGTCTGCGGTATCAACATCGGCATACCTCGTCATAGGGTCGTGCCATGCTTCTTTACCGATGCCGGTGAATTGGGAAAGAGGAAGGCCCCAGTACGCAGCTCCGGGCGCTGACTTGTAGTCCCAGGGTTTGCTGCAGTCGAGTGTGTCGGGCGTGGCGTTGGATTGTGGCGCCAGCCAACGACCAAGGTTGTACTTGTTGTCGATGAATCGGTCTTTGTTCTGGTTTTGGTACTTGGCCACCGCGGTACCAATTTGCCGCAAGTTGGAGCTCGCGGTGGTGGTTTTGGCGTTGTTCCGGGCGGTGCCAATGGCTGGAAGCAAGATCGCCGACAGGACCGCAATGACCCCGATGACCACCAGCAATTCAATGATTGTGAATGCACGTTGTTGATTTGCGTAACGCATGAAGCAACTCCTGACAGCTGAATACGGCTGGGGACAAAGAGTTGGGACGAGGATCACACCAAATTCGCCCCGGCTTCATGTATCGACTCTTCATATGTCTGGGTCTGAATTGGCTTCGGATGGCGTTAGAGGCTCGCTCTTACCGGACGCTTCTTGGGAGGTGTTGGTCAGGAGTCCCCGCACAAACTCTGCCGCTTTGGTGGGCTGGTCGGTATTGATCAACCCGGCGCCACAATCGATCAATGTTTGCCAAGCTTCCGGCGTATCCGGCGCCGCCCACAATCGAAGCAGGCGACCTTCCCCTTTGACTCGCTCCGAAAGAGCGCGGAGTTTGGTTTGCTGATCAGGGTCAAGCGTGCCGAGTCCGGACCATCGAAAGCGGCTGCGGAAGGATTCGCTGACCATGGGCTTTTCGAGGAAACTGAGTTGCTTCCCGAGTCCACGGATCCGCCCGTCGATGCCGCATGGGGCACCCTTTTGGTCGGAGCCTGAACCGGAGACCGCCAGCAAAACGCCACCATCACCTTGGTGGTGGCCCGCTGGTGCCTTCAAGATGTCCGCGTACGCTTCAAGCACGGCTTTCAGGGCCGGCTTGCTGGAGGACCAGCTGGTCTTCAGGTCCACCAAAAGAATCAAGGGGCGTTGGTCTTGGGGGTACACGCGTTGTCTTGCCCGGACGATCTCAGCCAAGGGGGATAAGTACATCGAAGTGAGGGTTCGATCGGGTGTGACCTCTCGCGCCCCGTGCCCCACCAGGAGCGTCCCGTCACGGACCACCACGTCTGCTTCGATGGACAAGCAGCCTGCTTCAAGAGCTTCCAGCAAAGGCCGGCTTCGCCAGTAGTCGTTGTGGGAATGCACCGGGACCGCGGTCTCGGCGGTGGGAGGGAGGCACAAAATGGCGATGAGCATCAACATATTGCGTTCTCCATTGTGAGGGCTCGTGGTGCTTTATCCCAAGCCTGGGGCGAAGCCGCGACGCATGGTGTTTTCCGTAATCACCCGTGGTTCCACAAACTGCAGCAGATAATCCCGACCGCCGGCTTTGGATCCAACGCCACTCATGCCGGCTCCACCGAAGGGCTGGCGGCCCACGATGGCTCCCGTGATGCTGCGGTTGAGGTACAGGTTCCCGACGCGGAATTCTCGACGTGCTTGCGTGAGGTGGGCAGGCTTTCGGCTGTAGACGCCTCCGGTGAGGCGGTATCGACCATCGTTTGCCAGTTCCAGCGCGTGCTCGAAGTTCCGGGCGCGGATCAGCCCCAAAACCGGGCCGAAGATTTCTTCTTGCATGAGTTTGGATTTGGGATCGTCGGTCACAAAGACGTGCGGAGCGATGTACGACCGCCCGGGCATCAGCCCTTCGTCGGGAAGTTCCATGCCAAGAACCAATTGGTCTTCTTGCTTGGCGGCTTCGATGCGCTGGCGGATCATTGCGGCCGCGTCTTCATCGATCACGGGGCCAACATCCGTGCTGGGGGAGCGCGGGTCACCGATGATGAGGGCCTCGGTCGCACCGATGAAGCGTTCCAGGAATTCATCCCAGGTCTCATCAACCACGATGCAGCGTGAACATGCCGAGCATTTTTGGCCTTGGAACCCGAAGGCACTGGCTCGGACCCCAAGCACTGCCTCGTCCAAGTCCGCGGAAGCATCCACGATGATGGCGTTCTTGCCGCCCATCTCACAGACGACCTTCTTCACTTGGGTTTGCGCTTCGCTGGTCAATCCTGCGGTTTCGATGATGTTCAGGCCTACCGCTTTAGATCCAGTGAATGCGATCAACGCAACCCGGGGGTCGCTGACCAACTGCACCCCGACGGTTTCTCCTTGGCCGGGCAGGAAGTGCAACACATCTTCGGGAGCACCAGCTTCGAGAAGGATGTCGAACAGCATTCGGGCGATCCCGGTGGTCTGCTCGGCCGGCTTCATGAGCACGGGGTTCCCGGTCACCAGTGCTGCGACCGACATGCCACACAAGATGGCCAGAGGGAAGTTCCACGGTGCGATGACGGCGCAGGGGCCGCGGCCTTCGTGGATCAACGCATTGTGTTCCCCGACGTACTCACCAAGTCGTTGCTCTTCAAACAGCTGAATGGCTTCGCGGGCGTAGAACTCACAGAAGTCGATCGCTTCGCAGGTCTCCGCATCGGCATCACGCCAGCCTTTTCCATTTTCGTGAACGATCACGGCGGTCAGTTCGTCGCGCCGAGCACGCATGATGGCTGCAGCTTGGGTCAGAACCTTCGCCCGAACTCTTGGATCCTCGTCTCGCCAACGAGGAAACGCCTTGTGGGCGGCGGCCAAAGCTTGCTCGGCGTCGTCCTGGGTGGCGTCCACGGGTTGATGGGGCACTGTGGTGGTGTCGATGGCGGTCTGGAAAGCGGTCCGAACCGATTCGTGGGCAAAATCGCGTGGAGCTTCATTCACATACGGTCGGTCATCGCCAACTCCTTTGACTCCTGAAGTCAACTGGTGTCGTTCGGGCGCGCCATCCAACAGTGCTTCACCAGGGTCAGGCTGGGTGTGGTTGACATGCGGTGACGCAAGCAACTTGTTGGGGTCGGGCTTTTCCGAACCGGCGGCCAACAACCATGATTCGTTGGAAGTGTTCTCCAGCAACCTCCGCACCAGGTAGGCCATGCCGGGAATCATCTCTCCCACGGGGACGTACTCACGGAGTCGCAGTCCTTCGTCGACACTGGCGGCCTTGAGTTCATCGGCCATGCCGTAGAGCATTTGCAACTCAAGCGCGGACTCGGGAAGGTTCAGGTGCTCGCAGGAAGCCAGTGCGAATCCGATGGATCGCGCGTTGTGAGAGCCCAAGGCCAGTTTGATGCCACCTTCGTCGGTGGAGCGTGGGGTGGACTGGAGGAATTGCCAAGCCATCCGTTCAAAGCACGCGTCGCTGTCTTGCTTGCGACTCCATACGGGAACCGGCCAGCCCATCTCTTCGGCATGGATGGTCTCGTAATCCCAATAGGCCCCTTTGACCAAACGTACGGTCAGCCTTCGGCCGGTGGCTTTGGCCCAATCGATCATGCTTTGGGCGTCGTCGCTGCCTGACCGGAGGTAAGCCTGCATGGCCATGCCGGCCGGGAAGTCTTCCAGTTCGCAGGCCCGTCGCACCAGCTCCAGCGTGAGGTCTTTGGATTCGTGCGACTCCATGTCAAAGTTGATAAGGACGTTGTGTTTGGCCGCTGCTTGCAGGATGGGGCGCATCCGGAACAACAAGTCTCGGATCGAACCTTCGGTGTCAATGGGGTCAAGGGTCGCCGAGAGCGAACTGATTTTGACGGAGACGTTGGCCCGGGGGACTGACTCGATGTGGTCCTGGTCCAAGCGGTCGTTGGGCTCCCAAGTGGAAGCAATACCGGCCAGCCCCTCGATCATGTCGAGATACCGCTGCAGATAGACGTCGGCTTCGGCATCACGCACACACGCTTCGCCGAGGAGGTCCACCGAGAAACCAATGCCACGCTGCCAAAGTTTGCTGAGACTCTTCTTTGCGCTTTCGGCATCGACTCCGGCGATGAACTGTTTACCCATGGTCTCGACTTGGCTTGTCACGGCGCTGCGGAAGACACCCTTGGCCAGCCCACCTGCGGAAACGGCGGTGCCCAAAAATGGTGGCAACTTGACCCCGGGCTGGGTCAAGTAGTCCATGAGGTGTTCGTGCACTGACTCTGGAGTATTCAGTCGTGGGAAGACGTCCACGAAGCGGAACAATTGCACTTTGAACGCTTCATCTTTCAGCGTCCACTGCATGAGTTTGTCTTGCCACAGCCCGCTGGACAGCAGTCCCCCTCGATGGCGTTGGCTGGCCTCCAAGATGCGGAGGCCATGCTGGGCCACCAATTCTTCGGAGGGGCCACCAGCAAGCCCACCACCCGTCTGGACAGCGGTGGGTGGGGTTGGTTTCGAACGGCGAGAGAAGAGACCCATGAGCACTCCACATCGGGCCACAAAGGGACGTGGCTTTGACGGAAAAGTATAGGTTGCGCTTGCTTTCAGCCGCAGGCTTGCGCCAGCAGGACTTCCGCCAATCGGGTGATTTGCGCGGCAGGTGCGTGCCGAAGGAAAAGGCTGGGTTCGAGCATTTCCAACTCAATGACACACCAGCCGTGGTCAGGGTCTCGAAGGAGGTCAACCCGCGCGTAGGTCCAGCCGCCCGGGGCAGCGGTCACGGCCCGCTCGGCGATGTCCAAGACCTCTGGCGGGGGTGTCCATGGCTTGTCTTTGGCGCCAAAGTCATCCTGAACCCGGTAGTCCCCGGCGACCGGAATTTTCTGCACGCCATGGGAAGGCTTCCCGCCCCAATACAGCACGGAGTATTCGCCTTCGACCATGACGGAGGGGCAAAACGGTTGCAGCAACACCTCGTCAAAGTTCTCAAGCAGGGATTCCGCGTGTTGGCGAGCCTGAGGCAAGGCACTGGGCACGGCAAAGGGCAAGGTTCCGCTGGCGGTCGCGCCAATGGCTGGCTTCAAGAAGGCTTGGTCCCGCCCAAAGTGGATCGCATCTTCAATCTCGTGGAGATTCTGGGTGGTCAGCCAAATGGTGGGCATGGTGGGGATCCCGGCGTCGGCCAAATCACGCAAGTAACGCTTGTGCATGTTCCAACGCAGGGTGGAGGCGGGATTGCACAGGTTGCCGTCGCGTTCTCGGGCATCGATCCATCTGGCGAAGGCTTCAGGATGCTCTTGGTAGTTCCAGGTCAAGCGGGGGACCACAAGATCGTACGAACTCCAATCCGCCTCTTCTTCCCAGTTCGGGGTCTCCAGATGGACCCCAAGCTGGCGCAGGGCGGCGTGCAGTGGTTGGTCATCCACTTCCCATTCGGGCAGATTTTGGCAGCGGGCAAGGGCCAGACGGGTCGTCATGCGTTCGAGGGTATCCTGTGCGGTCTTCCAAGACGATCGTTTCCCTGGAGTACCCGTGTCTGATTCCACAAACATCCCCCGTGTCCCCGCTGGTGTTGAAGTCGTTCCGATTCTGGATTTTGGATCGCAGTTCGTCCAACTGATCGCTCGCCGAGTGCGTGAGGCCGGAGCGTTCAGCATCTTGCTGGCGCCTGATACCCCGGTGGAGGTGCTTCAAGCCCTTCGGCCGAAGGGCATCATTCTGTCCGGAGGGCCATCCAGTGTGGACGGCGAGAACGCGCCGACCTGCGACCCCCGAATTTTGGACATGGGCGTACCGGTGCTTGGGGTCTGCTACGGGCTTCAGTTGATGTGCAGTTTGTTGGGGGGGCGTGTGGTCCCGGCCGACAAACGTGAATACGGCCGCGCCAAGTTGGCGGTGGAAGGCCGGGGGGGGATGTTCCATGGCATTCCTTCGGACACCAGCGTGTGGATGAGCCATGGCGATCAGATTGTTGAGTTGCCCGATGGCTTTGAGACCGTGGCCGCCACGCCGACGTGCCCCTTTGCGGCGGTTCGGCATCCAGGTCGGAATTTGCACGGTGTCCAGTTCCACCCTGAAGTAACCCACACGCCGCATGGCGTGGAGATGTTGCGGAACTTCCTGTACGAAATTTGTGGGTGCGAAGGCACCTGGCGCATGAGTGATTTCGTGGAAACCGCAGCCGCCGAAGTTCGCGCCAAGGTGCAAGGCGCCCGCGTGATTTGTGGCTTGTCAGGAGGGGTGGATTCTTCCGTGGTGGCCGCGCTGCTGCACAAGGCCATCGGAAACCAGTTGACGTGCATCTTTGTCGACAACGGGCTGCTCCGGAAAAATGAGCGTGATCTGGTGGAGACCACTTTCCGCGACCACTTCGATGTCGACCTTCGGGTGGTGGATGCGTCGGAAGCCTTCCTCAAAGATCTCGAAGGCATCACCGAACCCCAAGAGAAACGTCGTCGCATTGGCCACCGCTTTATTGAGGTGTTCAAGGAAGCTGCGGCCGATGTCGAGGGCCCGGTGAAGTTCCTCGCTCAGGGCACCCTGTATCCCGATGTGATTGAATCAGGACATGGCCATGCGGGCACCGCCGCCAACATCAAGTTGCACCACAATGTGGGGGGGCTTCCTGAGGATCTTGGATTTGAACTGGTTGAGCCGCTTCGGGACCTCTTCAAAGACGAGGTTCGGAAGCTTGGTGAAGTCTTGGGGGTGCCAGATCAGATCGTCTGGCGCCACCCGTTCCCCGGCCCAGGCCTTGCGGTTCGCATCATTGGTGACATCACCAAAGACCGTTTGGATCTGCTCCGAGAGTGCGATGAGATTTTGCTTGAAGAGATCGTGAGTGCCAATCTCTACCGCACCACCAGTCAAGTGTTTGCGGTGCTTCTTCCCATTCAATCCGTTGGCGTTATGGGAGATGGTCGTTCCTACGAGTCAGTCGTCGCTTTGCGAAGTGTGGAGACGCAAGATTTCATGACGGCCGATTGGTCGCGTTTGCCGTACGAAGTTTTGGCCGAAGTAAGCAGTCGAATTTCAAACGAAGTCAAGGGCGTCAACCGTGTGGTGTACGACATCAGCTCGAAGCCACCGGCGACCATTGAGTGGGAATGATTTTTGAAGAGGTGGCGCTCGCCTAGTTGCTCCTCTTTTCGCCGAAGCGTTGTAAGGTCAAAGCATTGTCTGAAAGAATTCTGACTTGGAATCTTCAACGCAAATCTTCTCGCGCTGAAGCAATCGTTGATGCGATTCGTAGGCATGATCCAACCATTCTGTGTTTGCAAGAGGTCACCGGTTCATTGCTTCGGCATCTCAGAGATGCTTTTGTTGATCTCGAATTTGTGCTGGAAAATCCATCCGGCAGCGACCTTTTTTCCGTAGTTGGTGTACCTCACGGCACCTTTGAGCTTCACCCCCATGGAAGGGCACTCCACCTGTCTGAAAGACTTGTATTGGCATCGTTTTGCGGGGTATTTGTGTGTTCAAGCCATGTGCCGCCAGCAACGAATGGCCCAGAACACAAAACAGCTCACTTTGAGCGTTTGCGTCAGATCATCGCAGACCACCAGAACCACCCTTTTCTTTTAGCCGGTGATTTCAACAGTCCCCAGCTTGACCATCCTGATCTCGGGCGGGTGGTCTGGGGAGAGCGGCTCAAGAAAGACCTCACCAAGAAAGATGTTGCTTCTCGGAAGAACAAGGAGGCTTTTGGTCCTGGTGTCCAGTCTGGAGTTGAGCGTGCATTCTGGAAAGATTGCTCAACGGGGAACATGCGAGTCCTTGGTGAGCAATTTGAGGTTTACCGCTATGGATTTACCCACATCAGCAATGGGATTCCCAGAAAATACGACCACATCATCGCCAGCAGATCAATTGAAGTCTTGGGTTACCACCATGATTTGTCTGTCCTTCAGGAGGGCATCAGTGATCATGCGATTGTCGTGGCGGAGATCAGTTGGCCAGATCCGAATGGTCCGAACCACTCTTGATCCGAGCAAACACCAGATTTCCCGCATTGGTCCGCACGGTGTTTGTGGTTTCGCAAGTCACCACTTCGCCAATGTGAGCATCGGCATGTTCGACCACGACCATGGTGCCGTCGGGCAGTCGGCCCACCGCTTGGCCGGGTTGTTCTCCTGCTTTCTCCAAACGCAACTCGAACTCTGATCCAGGATTGCCCAAGGGGCGAAGGGCCAAGGACGCCTGCTCGAGATCTACGGTTGCCAAGCCTCGAACTTTGGCGATTGCTCTAAGGTTCGAATCAAGCGTGAGCAGCCTGCCTTGAAGCCGTTCGGACAAGGCTACGAGTTTTTCATCGGCCCCATGTCCAGGTGGGTCATAGGGTTCCAGCACCACATCAGCACCCCCCCGAAACTCTCGTATCGCTTGCAGCGACTTGAAGCCGCGGCGGCCACGATCGCGCTTGTTGCTTTCCGAAGAATCGGCCAGAGCCTGCAACTCGCCCAGCACAAATTCTGGAACCACAATCGAGGTGTCCACCATCCCTGATTGCAGAAATTTGGCAAATCTTGCATCGATCAAAACGGAAGTGTCCACCACCAGTGGACGACTGCCCTTGGCACGCCGGGTGAATTCCACGTATGGCAAAACAATTCGAAAATCATCTTTTGTGGCCAGCACGATGGACACGGCGAGGTAGCAAAAAGTAATGCCCAGCGCGAGCTTGCCCATCAGCAAATAGGCGGGCCAAGGTGGAGCGGTCAGGTACCACGTTCGAGCCGCCAAGTCGATGAGTCCCGACAAGGCATAGGCACTCACCAATCCCACCACCACACCAAAATAGATGGCAATGACGTTGGCCAGCCGTTTCTCCGGAGTGAACACATCGACCAGCACCACGAAGGAACCAAGTCCGACCAGCAAGATGAAGGCCCCGGCATAGTCTGAAACCACGACTTCGTCGGCGGTATTGGTCATATCCCCGACAAAGGGGAGAAGGGCTGCGGTGGCCAACAACAGGAGGTAGGTCAGCCGCAACACGATCAGCAGACGGCGTCGTGCCGTCTCAGTGGCTCGTCGGGCATCCTCCAGAGTGGGGACAGATGGTTGGGAGTTCGTCGGCATGCTGGATCGAGTGTACCGCTCGCCAACCTCGACTAAGATGATCATGACTCCCGGAGAGGACGGTCGGGCCCCGCGGGTGGCACGGCCGTGAACCTGGTCAGGGCCTGACCGCAGCAGCCATAAGCGGACCGGCCAGGCCGTGGATCGCCTGGCCGTCCTCCCCGGGACTCAGAGAAGGATTTCTTGTGTCGTACACCGTTCTTGCTCGTCGCTACCGCCCTCGCCGCTTCGAAGATCTCGTTGGCCAGGAGGCTGTTTCGGCGACCTTGAGCAAGGCGATTGCGTCCGGAAGAATCGCCCATGCCTACCTCTTTTGTGGCACCCGCGGGGTTGGCAAGACCACCAGTGCCCGCATCTTCGCTGCGGCGATCAACGCCCCCGAAGGTGAGACTGATCTGGCCAACGTCCGTGAAGCCATTTTTCGGGGCGAAGATCTTGATGTCCAAGAGCTCGACGGTGCTTCGAACCGTGGTATCAATGAAGCCAAAGAGGTGATCGCTCGGTCGGTGATCGCGCCTTTGGGGGGGCGGAAGCGGATCTGCATCATTGATGAAGTCCACATGCTCACTCGAGAGGCTTTCAATGCCCTGCTCAAAACCATGGAAGAGCCCCCAGCTCATGCCATGTTCATCTTGTGCACCACGGACCCGGAAAAGGTACCCACGACCATTCTGAGTCGGTGTCAGCGGTATGACTTCCGCCCCGTCTCACGGGAGCGACTCACCGACCACCTGCACGATGTGTTGCAGCAAGAAGGTGTGCAAGCAGAAATGGAGGCGTTGGCGCTGGTGGCCGAAGCCGGAAGAGGCTCCGTCCGTGATGCGTTGTCTTTGTTGGACCGGGTGCTTTCGGCTGATGCTGAGTCCGTCACGTTGGCCGGGGTGCGTGAGCTCTTGGGGCTGGCGACTGTGTCACCGGCCCAACTCGTCGCGCGTGCCGTTGCGGAGGCCGATGCCCGTGGCGTCCTGAGTGCATTGGCTGAGGCATTCCAGAGCGGTGCCGAGCCAGAAGAAGTGGCCTCTGATTTGGCCGCTTGTTTCCGTGATGCCATGTTGTTCTCGGTGGGCGGGGTTGAATCGGTTGGGCTTCACCTCAGTGAAGGGCGTCAAGAGGATCTTGAAATGATCTCGGCGGCACTTCCCGCAGACTATTTGGCCTCGGGGGTCGGTTTGGCCGACGAGGCCGCCCGCGCTGCCAAGTCCAGCAGCACGCCTCGGGCGGTGGTGGAAGCGATGTTGCTGAAGTTGGTCTTCGATCTCGGGGGGCGAGTGGCATCGAATGCACCCTCGAAGCCGAGCCAAAAAAAAAAGCCTGAGCAAGTCCGCGAAGTGAAACCTTTGGCACAGCCTAAACCGTCCGCCAAACCGTCCGAGTCCAGCGATTCACGGCCAACGGAACGGGCATCTAGCGGTGTGCAGCAGCCTCATTCTCCGCGTACGAGTCCGCAAAGTTCACCGGAACCCAAAGAGCGTTCCCACCAACCATCAAAGCCCACCGTTGCGATCGATGCCAACGGTTGGTCAACGTTCTTGGCTTCGGTGGAGGGCGATGTCCGTTCGGAAGTTCGGGTGGAGTCCTTCGGCACCCCAACCTTCCTCGGGGACTGCCTTTCTTTTCAAAATCCCGATCCCGCTTCTTTTGCAACCGCCCAACGCGTCTCGGAACAGGAGTGGTTGCAAAACACGCTGCACCGATTTGGCATGGTTGGCGTCCGGGTTGAAGTCAAAGTCCCCGTCGATCATGAGGATGCCCAATCGACCATGCAAAAAATGCAAGGGCACCCTTTGATCCAAGAACTTGCTCGTGCCTTAGAGGGTGAAGTGGTTGGGGTTCAGATGCGTTCGGAGGCCCGTGATGTTTGATGCCTTCAAGCAAGCCGGCGCTATGGCCGGGATCATGAAAGAACTCCCCAAGCTTCAGGCGCGAGCCAAAGAAATCACCGAGATGCTTGAAGCGGCTCGGGTGGTGGGCGAAGCTGGAGGGGGTGCGGTCCGGGCCCGAGCCGATGGTCGAGGCCGCTTGGTGGAAGTGGTCGTGGCACCCGCCTTGGCCAGTGCAACCGAAGAGATTGGCCCCTTGGTGACAGAAGCCGTTCGTGATGCCCAGGAAAAAGCATCCGCTCTTGCCGCGCACGAATTTGGCCGAGCTGCTGAGGAATTGAACCTTCCCATCCCCCCAGAAACCCTTCGTGGGTTGTTGGGTGGTGCCTCTTGAGTGCAGGCGGCCCACCCACTTTGGAAGCCTTGGTTGATCGTCTGGGGCAACTCCCGGGGATCGGCCGTCGAAGTGCGGAACGTCTGGCCTTTTGGCTGCTCCGGGCCTCTTCAGATGAGGCCTTGGGCTTGGCTGAAGCGATCCGCTCGGTCAAGGAAGACCTCGTTTCTTGCCGTGTGTGTGGTCATCTTGGGGAATCCGATCTTTGTGCGATCTGTTCCGATCCACGCCGAGACGCTGGAGTCATCTTGGTGGTTGAAGAGATCAAGGATCTGGTTCGATTTGAATCGGCGGGGCTTCATCAAGGGGTGTACCACGTTCTGGGGGGGGCAATGGACCCTCTCTCTGGGGTTGGTCCCGAACACCTTGGGGTGGAGGGATTGATTCGCCGCTGCCGTGATGCCACCTGCAACGTGCGCAAAGAGTCAGTCCGTGAGGTCGTGCTGGGACTGAATCCCACTTTAGATGGCGACACCACGGCGCTTCATTTGGCCAATCAAATCGAACCCTTTGACATTCGCGTGACCCGCTTGGCCCGCGGCCTTCCCAGTGGCGGGACGCTTGAACAAGCGAGTGTTTCGGTGTTGGCCGATGCCATGGACGATCGGCGTCCTCTGGGCGGAGAGACGCCATGAGATTCGACGCCTCTCAACATCAACGCATGGGGCAGATCCAAAAGCTCACCCCGAGCATGATCCAGCACATGCAAGTGTTGCAGTTGCCCTTGGCTGAGTTGGAGGCGACGCTCGAAGAGCAGTTTGAGTCGAACTTCATGCTGGAACAGGTGGAGCCCGAATCTGCGGCAGAACCAGCGGTCAAGGCTGAAGACGAGGCACCGGTTCGAGAAGATGAAGCGGGATTTGATCGTCTTGCGGAGTCCGAGCGTTCCATGCCGGAAGCCACGGACAACCTCTACGAATCACGACCCAAAGCCAAGTCAGATCAAGAACGCGATGGCAAGACCGACGCCATGGCCAATGCCGAAGGTCGCCCTCAATCCATCGAGGAGCAGTTGCTCGATCAGTGGCGAGATGCTGAAGTTCCCTCTGAGGTTGCGTCCCTGGGCGTTCGGGTGATTGAACATCTGGCGCCTGATGGGTTCTTCCGTCACGATGTTGATGAACTCGCCAGCAATTTGCAGGTCAATGAAACTGATCTTCAGTCGGCGCTCGAAGCCGTGCAGGGATGGTTGGAGCCTCCCGGTATTGCTGCGCGAAGTTATCCCGAGTGCTACGCCATCCAGATCCAGCGTCGCGATCTGACCAACGCCCCGGAGGACGCTGACAAGTGGTCACTGCTCCTTGAGCTGTTGGCCCACGACTGGGATGATTTGCTGAACAACCGTCTCAAAAAGATCTCGGAACAGCGTGAATGTCAGATTGCAGAAGTTGAAGCGGCCCGGGATCTCCTCGGCCAGTTGAAAAAGCAACCAGTCCGGACGCTCGACAATGAACGACCATCCATTGTCCGTCCCGAAATTGCGATCGAGCGAGATGAATCCGGGGTCATGGTTGCCCGTTCCCTCAAAAGTCGATTCCCCAAGTTCCGTTTGAATCCGGAATATGAAGCCATTTTGAAAACCGGCGGCTTGAACGAGGGTGATGCCGAACAATTTCGGAAGGCCCGTGACGAAGCACGCCAGTTGCTGGAAGCCATCGAACAGCGTTACCGCACGGTGGAGCGCGTGGCCAACGCGATTGTGGCCCGCCAGCAAGCCTTCTTTACCGAGGGTGACGGCACCCTTGTCCCGCTCATGATGGAAGAGATCGCCGAACAGCTGGACATCAGCGTTTCCACCGTGAGTCGAGCGGTTGATGACAAGTGGGCCGAGACGCCGCGTGGCATGTTGTGTTTGCGGGATTTCTTCGTTGGTGGATTGGTCGATCGTCAAGGTCGACCGGTTGCCTACGAGACGGTGAAGAAAAAGGTTCAAGCTTTGGTTGAGGCTGAAGACCGGCGCCGACCATTGTCCGATGCCGCCATTGAGAAAGCACTGCAAGAAGAAGGCATCGACATCAAACGGCGTACCGTGGCGAAGTACCGGGAAGAATTGGGCATCCCAAATTCAGAGTTGAGGAAGCGTCACTCCGACTGAGGCGTCAGGGTGACCCGGAGATACGCCACTCCGGTTCTTTCAAACCATTCCACTGAAAACCGATGCACAGATTCTTCTGGAATCTCAAAGGTGTGGGTGAAGACTTGCTGGGTGGGGCCATCCCAGGCGTCGATCACCGTCTCGCCATCCAGCTTGACTCGAACTCCATCGTTGGCTTCAACCTGGAGCATCCAGCGTCCTGCGGGCACCCAACGCTCGGTTTCGCAAACCAGACCAAATCCGTCGCGGGGAAGACCAGCATCCCGCACGGCCGGAAAAATGCCCGGCAGATCTCCCGGTGACTGCCGGCCGAAATCCAACACGGGTTCTCGACACTGGAACACCCATCCCATCTCGGCTTCGTTCCGCCATTGCTCATAACTGGTCACGGGATCGGCCGTGTAGGCCCACATGAACCCCTTCCACCATCCGCGGGTCAAGACCCCAGACAAGGTTTGACCCCCGCAGTCAAGTCTCCAGCGTTCAAAGCGATCTTTCTCCATCGCACGGATGGTGATTCGATCCCGATTTTCGGTGGCCACGAGTTCGGCCTCACCTTCAAACGAGAACACTTGGTCGTTGCCGATGTCACCGGTTGGAACAAACTGCACAAAACCCGGAGCCACCGTTCCCGGCTTCAGAACGGGGTCTGAGCCATTCCAGGGTTTGCCATCTTGCACCAGCCTGAGATGTTCAGTTTGAGCATCTTGGACGGGTGCAGACGTACTCAGCTCGGCCGGAGGGGAGATCTCGGGATCGCCACTGGCCACCGTGACTTCCGCGGTCCCTGCCGTTTGAAAAGAACGGTCGCAGGTGGTGAATTGATTGCCTCCCAAACGCACCGCCCCGGGGCCTTCGCGGAGATCGAGGGCAACTTCGAATCCGTCGTAGATGCAATCGGTCACCGTGCACCGCGCGGGTCGCAAATGCGCCCAAGCCCAGGGGGGAAGTTGCTCAACGTCAGTTGGGTTCAGTACCACCAGCCCTCGGCGGTCGCCGCTGAACTCGGAAGCGTCCATCCGAGTGGCACCACAATCCCGGATCATCACGGCATGGGGGCGGTTGCCTTCCATCCGATTTTGGCCGAACTGAAGATCTTCGGCCAAGTCCAGAGTCAGCCCGGGGCCAGGGCCGAAGCACTGGTTTCCAAACAATCGCAAGCCAGACACCCCACGGAGTTTGAAGGCGTCCGCTTGGTGATTGCGGATGGTGTTTTCCGTGCAGAGGATGTCTTGGAAGCCTTGTCCTCGAAACAGATTGATTTCCTCTCCCGGAGGTGGCCAGTCCAAACCGCGCCGACGGGCGTCTTCAGCCATGTCCAGCCCCAAGTTGAGCGTGCCAGTGTCAAGCGAGATCCCGTATTCGGTGTGGTTGAAGACGTTCCCTCGAATGGAGTGGTTCCGACCCGAACTGGTCAGTCTGATGCCGGCTGCTTCTTCGTTGCCGTAGATGGAATCGATGGCGTTGGTGTGGATCTTCCACTCGTTGGCGTTGTCCAAGTGCACCCCAGATCGCCCCATGCGGGAGATCACCGAACCTTCAAGAATTCCGCTGTTGGATCCGGTTGCTTCGAGTCCAACAAAGCCATCGCGGAGCTGGAGGGCTGACCCACGGAAACGCTCGCTGGTGATCTGGACCCCAACGTCACAGGAACGTGAGCCCATATCGGTGAGGATCAGATCATTGCCAGAAACCTGCATTCCTACCGTGAAGCCTTCGATGGTTCCGCCATTCCAGCGAACACCGTCGGACAATATCCGTACTCCGATGCCCTGATCACCTCTCAGCGATAATGCAGTGGCATCCACTTGGATGTTGTGCCCCACCACGCGGATCAGGCCGTCGTTCTTGAGGTCTTTGAGTTCAGCTCCGGGCGCAACCACCAAGCGGCATGAGGAGGTGACGGTGAAGTCATCCCGATCGACGGAGACGACGGGCAGTTCGGTCACAGGAGCTTCGCAGAATCCCCCAAACCAGATCAAGGGAGACAGGCACAGGGCCAACATCAGATCGCCTCGATCTCCTTGGCTTTGCTTTCGGCCGCGGTGTCGACCTTGGCAATGGCGTCCTTCGTCGCATCCTCAACCTGCTTCTCGGCCCGCTTTTGGTCGTCTTCAGACAGCCCTTGGTCCTTGGTCAAGCTGCCAATCGCTTTCAAGGTGTCACGGCGAACATTTCGCACCGATACCCGAGCTTCTTCACCGAGCTTGCCAACTTGAGCGGCCAGTTGTTTTCGGCGGTCGGCCGACGGAGGAGGAACATTCACGCGGATGACATCGCCATCCACCATGCCGTTGAGCCCCAAGTCTGAATTTTGGATGGCTTTCAGAATTTCTTGTTTGATCGACCCGTCGTATGGCTTGATCACAATTTGTGTGGTCTCGGGAACACTGACCATGGCGACTGATCGAATGTCTTGGAGGCTGCCCCATGCTTCGACTTTGATGAATTCCACCAGAGCACTGCTGGCCCGGCCAGTTCGAATGCCTTTGAGTTCTTTTTCCAGGTACTCAAACGCCTTTTGCATCTGATCTTTGGCGTCTTGGATGGCATCGTTGTAAGACATGTAGAGCTCCTTTGAGGAACCGCAATGTTAGTCGGAATTTGCGGGGTCGGGATGGCGGGGGGAGACCAACGTTCCGATCTTCTCACCACCCACCGCCCGGGCAATGTTGCCCGGAGTGAAAAAGTCAAAAACTTGGACGGGAATTTTTCGTTCCATGCACATCGTGAGGGCGGTGAGATCCATCACCCCAAGTTGCTGTTCGATCGCGTCTTCAAACGACAACGTGTCGTACCGGACGGCATCATTGTGTTTGGCGGGATCTCGGTCGTAGATGCCATCAACTTTGGTGGCTTTCAACAACCGGTCAGCGCCCAACTCCGCGGCTCGAAGGGATGCACAGGTGTCGGTGGTGAAGAAGGGGTTGCCAGTCCCAGCCGCGAGGACCAAGATTCGGCCTTTCTCGAAGTGTCGAATCGCGCGATTTCTGATGAACGGCTCGGCGACCGAAGGAATGGCCAAGGCGCTCATCAATCGTGATGGGTGTCCCATCTGCTCGAGGGCTTCACGGAGGGCCAGCCCATTTAGCACGGTGCCCAGCATGCCCATGTAATCGGCGGTCGCCTGAGCAATCTGACCTTGCTGGGCCAAAGTGCCCCCACGGACGATGTTGCCCCCGCCAACCACCACGGCCAGATCCACTTTGGCTGAGGCCTTGGCAATTTCATTGGCGATGACGGAAAGGCGTTCAGAATCGATGCCGAAACCACTGGGGGCGGCAAAAGATTCTCCAGAGATTTTCAGGACAACTCGGGTGGGGGCAGACATACGGGACAGTGGAACCGCAATAGGCCATGCGGTCAAGCCGGATCGGAGGCATCTTGCTCCGCCAAGGCGTACGATTGCACCTCGTGGCGCCTCTTTCACCGCGAATTCTTGAGACGTATCGAAAGCTCGACGCAGAGCGACTCGAGTTGGCCGCCGCCCGCAAAGAGGCCCTTCGGTCCAAGGTTCGCCGTTTGTTGTTGGCGGCCGCGGCCTTCAGCATCATCACCCATGTGCTGCTGTTGCTCTACCGGTACCAAATCGATCGAACTGAAGTGCCACCGGAGTCCATCTCATTCCGGTTGGCATTGGATGCCTCTGAGGAAGTGGCCCTAAGTCCAGGTCCTGATTTCGAGGACCTGTTGCCCGGTCTTGATGCCGTGGATCTTGAACCCACGGACCCTGCGCCGGCCTTCACCAGTGTGGTTCCATCGGCCCCCGTACCCGTGGGAGGCCCTGTCATCCCTTCTTTGGGTGGTGCTG